>NZ_JBHTUD010000002.1:319319-545625 GCF_042794235.1 Nocardia sp. NPDC056541 | reverse complement strand
CCCCAACCTTTATATAAAATTTTTTCCGGGGGGCCTGCGTATTTTTTTAATAAGACCCCCCCACACAACTCCCCCCCGGGGCCGGGGCCCCGGCGTACCCCCGGGTTACCCCCGCCACCGCGGACAGCGCGGCCACACCAAGGGCATATTTGCCCACAACAGACATCAGAGATTCTCCCCGTCGAAATACCGACTCCGTGCCTCGAAGCCGAACCAATCATGAACGGCGGCCGACTTCCCCGGAAATAGCTTTCCGGTATCGCCGCGACACCGTTCAGCGAACCTGCCATAGCGCCGAGACATTTCCGGCCACAACAGTTCTCGCTTGCCGAAACGCCCGATTCCTCCCGAACCGTTCGTCTGCCACAGACTAACAACGCCCACCGACAAGTAGCGATGGACCGCTATCTACCGGCGAACCAACTCGTCCCGCGCCCGCATCAACGCGAACCCGAGCAGATTGAGTCCCTTCCACCGCACGGGATCCAGCGCACCCGAATCATCGGCGGCCATCCCGATCCCCCAGATCCGGTCCATCGGGCTGGCTTCGACGAGCACCCGCGCACCGGTACCGACCAGATATTCCCGCAGCGCGTCATCCTGCCCGAACTTGGCCACGCTCCCCGCGACCACGATGTCGAATCGCGTTCGCTCCCAGATGTCTTCGTCGAAGTCACGGATCTGCCTGCCGAGTTTCTTCGCCTGGCTCGGATGGCCGACCTCGAGGATCTTCGCCGCGGTAGCCGCGTCCTCGAACAGCATCGCCTTGCGCCACATCATGTAGTGCTCGGCACTGGCGAATTCCACACCGTCGACAACGAATGTCGCCGGCCACCACTGGCTCAGGCTGCTCGAGCCGATCGTCCCGTCGCGACGTGGGCTGTGCCCCCAGAACGCCAGGTACTTCGGCGACGCGCCCTGCTCGATCGCTCGACACAACTGCTCTACCGACTCGGCGGTCATCACCCCTCCTAGTTTTGGTCTATATAACCATAGAACGAAACCAGGTTCACTGCACTTCTCGATGCGCCGTCCGGTGTTCGCTTGGCTGAGTGCGGGATCGGCGTTCGAAAGCCCCGGCATCGCGACAACTCAGGGTCGCGGCGCCGGGGACGGAGGTGGGGTTCAGGCCGAGCGGATGCCGTCCAGGTCGGAGTAGGGATGGGGAGCGGGGCGCCGGGGAATTCTGGCTTCGGTGACGGTGGAGTGGGGGGCGGGGCCGGTGTGGAAGCTGCGGGCGATCATCGAGGAACGCAGTTGCCACAGGCCCGAGGACTGGGCCGGGTCGAGGCCGGTGAGTTGAGCTACCCGGCGCAGGCGGTAGTCGACGGTGTTGGTGTGGATGTGCAGCAGCCGGGCGGTGCGCTGGCGGTTCATGTTGTTGGCGATGTGCACGCGCAGGGTTTCGTAGAGCTCAGGGTGGTTGTCGAGGGGGGCGAGGAGTTCACCGAGCCGGGCGCGACCGGGGCCGGGGCGGGTGAGCTGGTACTCCAAGGCCAGGTCGCCGAAGCGGTAGAGGCCGGGGGCGCTGTCGAGACGCTCCACCATGTCCAGGAGTTCGTGGGCGCGCTGGGCCGCATCGGGGATCTCCTCCGTCGCCGCGGGCACCAGAGCCGCGGTGATGTCGACATGCGCAGCCCGCGACAGCGCTTCGACCAGTGCGTCGAGCTGCTCGCCGACCAGCAGATCGGCGGGGATCAGCAGCGTGCCGCCGTCGACCGACAGCAGCGACAGCACCTGCTCACCGCACCGATGCGCCAACGCCGTTTGCACCCTGCGCAGCTTGCGCCGGGCCACCACCGCACCGTTCACGCGCGGGTCGCGCTCGTCGGGGTGCGCCCCGATCGAGAGAGCGAGCACCGAATACGCGTCGGAGACGGTGATGCCGACCTCGCGGGCCATGGTGACGGTCGACTGACCGGCCAGCAGTGCCGAGGTGAGGGTGTGCACCGCCGTGTGATGTTCGCCGACGGCCTCGCGGTGCTCACGGATGTAGGAGCGAGTCACCGTGGTACACAACAGGTCCGAGATCTCGACCACCCGGCGGAAGCCGTGGATCAGACTCGCGCGATCGACATCGGCCACCCCGTCGTAGACCGCGTCGAAGGAGAGCCGGAAGCCCTCGTGGAAAGCGTGCAGGATCGTGTCGATCGGCACGCCTTCGCGCGCCCAGCCCGCCGCCGCCACCGCGAGCCGGTTCAGCTTCACCTCCTCGTCGCGGCCGTCCAGCATGCCGCCGACGATTTCCAGGCACATCCGGGTGACCGAGGTGACGTCGCCGGCGATCACATCGCCGGGTAGCGTCCGGCAAGTCGCGACATTGTCGACGAAGTGACCGACCAACCGGCTGGTCATCGTCCGGACATCGCGCAGGGGCTGCCACAGGGCCGTCTCGTCCAGTGGGATCGTCATCGTCGACTCCTCCTTCTTCTACACCCCGGCGCCGCCGGTAGTGGTTGTGCTTCCGTCATGTCGGCCGATGTGCTGGCCTACACTGCGGTTTCTCTGTGATCATGACTGTAGGGTGAGCAACCGCTCACCTTCTACTCTTCTTTCTGCCGAGGTCGATAAATGCCCCCGCAAGCCGATAAGCAGCGCAAACGCCCCAAGCAGGACCGGGCGAAGGAGACGAGAGCGCGCATTCTCACGGTGGCCGCTCATCTTTTCGGCACCCGCGGTATCGGCAATACCTCGACCAACCGGATCGCGACCGAAGCGGGCATGAGCATCGGCACGCTGTACCGCTATTTCAACGACCGCGACGAGATCGTCAAAGAGCTCAACGACAGCCTGTTTCTGCAGGTGGAAGAGCGCTACAGCCAGCTGCTCACCGCCAGTTCCGGCCAGTCCCCCCGCGATGCCGTGATAGGTCTGATCCGCTCCGCCGTCGACATTCTCGTCGCGAACGGGCCGCTCGTCCGTGCCCTGGTCGCCGATCTGCAGTTCTACGGCAGCGGTATCCCCGAATTCGAACCCCGGCTGCGGATGCTCATCAAGCTCTACATCATCCAGTTCATGGGCCCGATCAAGCACGTCGACATCGACGTGATGGCCTTCGTCGTACTCAACGCGGGCTTCGCCACCGCGTTGCGTTCGGTCGAACTCGACGACGCCGAGCTCGACGCCATCATCGCCGGGACCGCCGACATGATCAGCGCCTGGATCGACTCGGTAGCCGTGGTCGAAAATGCTTAGTACACAACAGCAGAGGGCCCGGATCCTGGGTGAGGATCCGGGCCCGTTCGCTCCGTGATGGTCAGCGCGCGTTCGCCGTGCAGATGACGTCGACGATTTCGGAGCCGCTCAGGCCCGCCGAGCCCGTGTTGGCCAGCAGCGCGGTCGGGGTCAGCTCGGAGAGGTTCTCGTACGCCTTGCGCTCGGCCTCTGCCCGCGTCGCACCGGTCGACCACGCGATGCCGTTGTCGCTCTCGACCAGCACGGCGCAGCCGTTGGCCCACGTCGTCACCACGTTGCAGTCCGCCAGGTGGCAGTCGGCGATCGCGGCGGCCTGGGCGGCCTCGGGGCTTTCCTCGTTGACGCTGGTGCCGTAGATCGCCTGGCCGTCGCTCAACGCGATCGACGCCCACTGGTCGCCTGCCGCACTCGCCGTACCGGCGCCCAGCACCGACCCGGCCGCAAGAACCGACGCCGCAACGGCGAAGACGGCCTTACCCATGAAACTCATTCGAAAGATCTCCTCTGGAACCTGTTCCGGAAGTCCGGAACCTTCAAGATCATCATTGATGACCCGGTGACAGCCAACCACACGGTGAAACATCACATCACCGCCGTCAGCACATGAATCCAGACCAGCATGCTCCGCTGTGATCAGCGTCTGGGCCGAAGACGACTCGAGCCCGGACCGCTACGCGGTCCGGGCTCGACAATCACCGTGACGATCAGCTCGCGTTGGCGGTACAGACCGTTTCGATCACATGACCGCCGGCCAGCTGCGACGAACCAACGTTGACGAGCAGGCTCTGCGGAGTGCCCTCGGTCAGCGCGAGGTAGGCCTCCCGCTCCGCGTCGGCGCGGGTCGGGCCCTTGCCCCAGGCGATGAAGTCATCGTTCTCCACCAGGGCCGCGCAGCCGTTGACCCACACGGCCTCCACCAGGCAACCATCCGCGGCGCACTGTTCCAGCGCGGCAGCCTCGGCCTCAGCGCGCGTGGGATAGCCGACCGAACGACCGTAGTTCGCCCAGTCGCCGTCCGCGGCCATCGCGCCCCACTGGTCGGGGCCGACGGCATTCGCCGAACCGGCGCCCAGCACCGCGCCGGCCGCAAGGCCGAGCGCCGCCACGGCGAGGCCGGCCTTACTCATGAAACTCATTCGAAAGATCTCCTCTTGACACTGTTCCGGCAAGTCCAGAACCGTCAAGATCATCACTGATCGCCCGGTGACAACCAACCAGAACGGGAATCATCACACCGAGACCGGTCGACACATAACCGCAAAAAGGGCCCGGATCCAGCCAGGATCCGGGCCCGAAAAGCGCGGTGCTACACCGTGAAGCCGAGGGCGCGCAGCTGTTCGCGGCCGTCGTCGGTGATCTTGTCCGGGCCCCACGGGGGCATCCAGACCCAGTTGATCTTCAGATCCTCGACCATACCGCTGCGCACCAGGGCGTTGCGGGACTGGTCCTCGATGACGTCGGTCAGCGGACAGGCCGCCGAGGTGAGCGTCATGTCGAGGGTGCAGACGTTCTCCCCGTCGACCGACAGGCCGTAGACCAGGCCGAGGTCGACGACATTGATGCCGAGTTCGGGGTCGACGACGTCACGCATCGCCTCCTCGAGGTCCTCGAGGTGCTGAATCTGTTCGGCCGTCAACTCGACTTCGGCGGGTTTGTCGACCTCGACTGCCTGCGCGACGTCCGGGGTCTGTGCGGTATCGGTGCTCTCACTCATGTGGCAGACTCCCCATTTCCCATCGGTGCCTTGGTTTCCTCGGCCGAACTGATCTGCACGACAGCGTCTTTGAACGCCATCCACCCGAGCAGCGCGCACTTGACCCGCGCCGGGTACTTGCTCACACCGGCGAGGGCGATGCCGTCGCCGATCATGTCCTCGTCGCCTTCGACGGTGCCGCGGCTGGAGATCATCTCGCTGAACGAGTCGACCACCTTCAGCGCCTGCTGCACCGGCAGCCCGATCACCTGATCGGTGAGGATCGAGGTGGCGGCCTGGCTGATCGAGCAGCCCTGGCCGTCGTAGGAGACGTCGGCGACCTCACCGGCGTCGTCGATCTGCACGCGCATCGTCACTTCGTCACCGCACGTCGGGTTCACGTGGTGCACCTGCGCACCGAACGGTTCCCGCAGCCCGCGGTGGTGCGGGTGCTTGTAGTGGTCCAGGATCACTTCCTGGTACATCTGTTCCATACGCATGATCTAGGCAACTCCGAAGAAGGTCTTGGCCTTCCGCACGGCCGCAACCAGCGCGTCGACCTCATCGAGGGTGTTGTAGACCGCGAACGAGGCACGCGCGGTGGCGGCGACACCGAACTTGCGGTGCAGCGGCCAGGCGCAGTGGTGCCCGACCCGGATGGCCACACCCTGGTCGTCGAGGATCTGGCCCACATCGTGGGCGTGGATCCCGTCGACCACGAACGACACCGCGCCACCACGGTCCACGTTCTCGATCGGCCCGACGATGCGCACGCCCTCGATCCCGGACAGACCGTCGAGCGCGGCACCGGTGAGGGCGTGCTCGTGCGCGGCGACCGCGTCCATGCCGAGGTCCTCGAGATAGCGCACCGCGGCGGCCAATCCGACGACCTGCGAGGTCATCGGCGTGCCCGCCTCGAAGCGCTGCGGCGGCGGCGCGTAGGTGGTCTTCTCCATGGTGACGGTCTCGATCATCGACCCACCGGTGATGAACGGCGGCGTCTCCTCCAGCAGCGCCCGGCGGCCGTACAGTCCGCCGACACCCATGGGGCCGAGCATCTTGTGGCCGGAGAACGCGGCGAAATCGACCCCGAGCTCGTGGAAGTCCACCGCCATGTGCGGCACCGACTGGCAGGCGTCGAGCACGACGAGCGCGCCGACGGCCTTTGCCCGGCGGACCAATTCGTCCACCGGAGCCACCGCGCCGGTCACGTTCGACTGATGGCTGAACGCGAGAACCTTTGTCGCGGAAGACAGTTCGAGCGAATCCAGGTCGATGCGGCCGTCATCGGTGATGCCGTACCACTTCACGGTGGCACCGGTCCGACGCGCGAGCTCCTGCCACGGAACGAGATTCGCGTGGTGTTCGAGCTCGGTGATGACGATCTCGTCGCCGGGGCCCACCTTGTAGGGGAACCGGTCGTCACCGAACGCGTTGGCCACCAGGTTCAGCGACTCGGTCGCGTTCTTGGTGAACACGATCTCGCCGGTGTCGGCGCCGACGAAGCGGGCGATGTCGGCGCGCGCCTCCTCGTAGGAGTCGGTCGCCTCCTCCGCCAGCTGGTGGGCACCGCGGTGCACCGCCGAATTCCGGGTGAGCAGGAACTCGCGCTCGGCGTCCAGCACCTGCAGCGGACGCTGCGAAGTGGCACCGGAGTCCAGGTACACCAACGGTTTCCCGTCCCGCACCGTGCGGTGCAGGATGGGGAAGTCGGCCCGGATCCGGGCCACGTCGAGGGCTGGCACCGTCGCGGTCATGTCAGGCTCCAGCGGTCGCGGACGTGAAGCGCTCGTAGCCGTTCGCGTCGAGTTCCTCGGCCAGCTCGGAGCCACCTTCGGCGACGATCTTGCCGTTGACGAACACGTGCACGAAGTCGGGCTTGATGTAGCGCAGGATGCGGGTGTAGTGCGTGATCAGCAGCACGCCGCCCTCTTCGCGCTCCTTGTAGCGGTTGACGCCCTCGGAGACGATGCGCAGCGCGTCGACATCCAGACCGGAGTCGGTCTCGTCGAGGATCGCGATCTTCGGCTTGAGCAGACCCAGCTGCAGGACCTCGTGACGCTTCTTCTCGCCACCGGAGAAGCCTTCGTTCACCGAGCGATCGGCGAAGGCCGAGTCGATGTCGAGTTCCTTCATCGACTCCTTCACCTCCTTGACCCAGGTGCGCAGCTTGGGGGCCTCGCCGCGCACGGCGGTGGCGGCGGTGCGCAGGAAGTTCGACATCGAGACGCCGGGGACCTCGACGGGGTACTGCATGGCCAGGAACAGGCCCGCGCGGGCGCGCTCGTCGACCGACATGTCGAGAACGTTCTCGCCGTCGAGGGTGATGGTGCCCTGGGTGACGGTGTACTTCGGGTGGCCCGCGATCACGTAGGACAGCGTGGACTTGCCCGAGCCGTTGGGGCCCATGATGGCGTGCGTCTCGCCGGACTTCACGGTGAGGTTCACGCCGTTGAGGATCTGCTTGGACTCACCCTCGGGGGTGGTGATCTCCGCGTGCAGGTCCTTGATTTCCAAGGTGGTCATCGAATTAGAGTCCTTCGTGGGAAGTAGGTGAGTCAGATACCGACAGTGGCGAGTTCGGCCTCGATGGCCGCCTCGAGCCGCTCCCGGACCTCGGGGACCGCGATCTTCTGGATGATCTCGAAGAAGAAGCCACGCACCACCAGGCGGCGGGCGACGTCTTCGGGAATGCCGCGAGCGCGCAGGTAGAACAGCTGCTCGTCGTCGAAACGGCCGGTGGCACTCGCGTGTCCGGCACCGGCGATCTCGCCGGTCTCGATCTCCAGGTTCGGCACCGAGTCGGCGCGCGCGCCGTCGGTGAGCACCAGGTTGCGGTTCGCCTCGTAGGTGTCGGTGCCCTCGGCGGCCGCGCGGATCAGCACGTCGCCGATCCAGACCGTGCGAGCGTCACCCTTGGGCGAGGCCGGATCACCCTGCAGCGCACCCTTGTACAGCACATTGGACTTGCAGTTGGGCTCGGCGTGATCGACCAGCAGTCGCTGCTCGAAGTGCTGACCGGCATCGGCGAAGTACAGGCCGAACAGCTCGGCCTCGCCACCGGGACCGGCGTAGCGCACGGTGCCCGACAGGCGAACCAGGTCGCCACCGAGGGTCGCCGACACGTGGCGCAGGTTCGCGTCACGGCCCAGCTTCAGGTGATGCGCGGTGACGTGCACGGCGTCTTCGTCCCATTCCTGGACCGCGACGACGGTGAGCTTGGCGCTGTCACCGAGCACGAATTCGACGTTCTCGGCGTAGGTTCCGCCGCCGCGCTGGTCGATGACCACGGTGGCGACGGCGAAGTTGTCCAGGCGCACCTGCAGGTGACCGTAGGCGGTCTTGCCCTCGCCGGGACCGGTGATGGTGACGGTGACCGGGTCCGACACTTCGGTTTCCGGGCCGACGGTGATCACGGTCGCCTCGGAGAAACCCGAATAGGCCTGGGCGGCAACACGATCAGCGGGAGTACCGGCCTGGCCGAGACGAGAGTCGGTGCGGCCCACCGTTTCCACCGTGACACCGGCGACTTCACTCACCTCGACGGTAGCCTGACCGTCGGCGACAGCGGTGCCGTCGTGCAGGCCGCGCAGACGGCGCAGCGGGGTGAACCGCCACGCCTCGTCGCGACCCGACGGGACCTCGAATGCGTTCACGTCGAACGAGGTGAAGACCTCGCCCTTGTTGACCGCGGCGCCCGCGCCAGGATTCTGGATCGGCGTCTCGAGCGTCGACATCAGCCCACGGCCCCTTCCATCTGCAGCTCGATGAGCCGGTTCAGTTCCAATGCGTACTCCATCGGCAATTCCTTGGCGATCGGCTCCACGAAGCCACGCACCACCATCGCCATCGCCTCGTCCTCGGTGAGGCCGCGGCTCATCAGGTAGAACAGCTGATCCTCGGAGACCTTGGAGACGGTCGCCTCGTGACCCATCGTCACGTCGTCCTCGCGGATGTCGACGTAGGGGTAGGTGTCGGAGCGGCTGATCGTGTCGACCAGCAGCGCGTCACACTTCACGGTCGACTTGGAACCGTTGGCGCCTTTGTTGATCTGGACCAGACCGCGGTACGACGCGCGACCGCCACCACGCGCCACCGACTTCGACACGATGGTCGAGGAGGTGTGCGGGGCCAGGTGCAGCATCTTGGCGCCGGTGTCCTGGTGCTGGCCGGGGCCCGCGAACGCGACCGAGAGGACCTCGCCGTGCGCGTGCTCGCCGGTCATCCAGACCGCCGGGTACTTCATGGTCACCTTGGAGCCGATGTTGCCGTCGACCCACTCCATGGTGGCGCCGGCTTCGGCCTTGGCCCGCTTGGTGACCAGGTTGAACACGTTGTTCGACCAGTTCTGGATGGTCGTGTAGCGGCAGCGGCCGCCCTTCTTCACGATGATCTCGACGACCGCGGAGTGCAGCGAGTCGGACTTGTAGATCGGCGCTGTACAACCCTCGACGTAGTGGACGTAGGCGTCCTCGTCGACGATGATCAGCGTCCGCTCGAACTGGCCCATGTTCTCGGTGTTGATCCGGAAGTAGGCCTGCAGCGGGATGTCGACGTGCACGCCCGGCGGCACGTAGATGAACGAGCCACCCGACCAGACGGCGGTGTTGAGCGCGGAGAACTTGTTGTCACCGGCGGGGATGACCGAACCGAAGTACTTGTGGAAGATCTCCGGGTGCTCCTTCAACGCCGTATCGGTGTCGAGGAAGATAACGCCCTGCTTCTCCAGGTCCTCGCGGATGGAGTGGTAGACGACCTCGGACTCGTACTGCGCCGCGACACCGGAGACCAGACGCTGCTTCTCCGCCTCCGGGATGCCCAGCTTGTCGTAGGTGTTCTTGATGTCCTCGGGCAGGTCTTCCCAGCTCTCGGCCTGCTTCTCGGACGAGCGCACGAAGTACTTGATGTTGTCGAAGTCGATGCCCTCGAGGTTGGAACCCCAGTTCGGCATGGGCTTGCGGTCGAAGATGCGCAGCGCCTTGAGGCGCAGGTCGAGCATCCACTCCTCTTCGCTCTTCTTGGCCGAGATGTCGCGAACGACAGCCTCCGACAGGCCACGTTGGGCGCTGGCGCCTGCCACATCGGAGTCGGACCAGCCGTAACCGTAGGTGCCCAGCGAGGCGATGGTTTCGTCCTGGGTAAGCGGTTGTACCTGGTCGGTCGAGGTCGTCATTCGGCACTCCTTCCGGAGTCGTTCGTTCGTCCCGCCGCGGGCTGTGCGGCGGTTGGGGTCTTCGGCACCGCGACCAGCGGTACGTGGGTGGTGCAGGCGCAATCGCCGTTGGCGATCGTCGCAAGGCGCTGCACGTGGGTACCGAGCAGGTCGCGGAAAGCGTCCAATTCGGCCGCGCACAACTGCGGGAACTCCTCGGCGACATGGGCCACCGGGCAGTGGTGCTGACAGATCTGCACACCGGCGCCGACCTGACGGGTGGTGGCGGCGAAACCGGCGTCGGCGAACGCTTCCGCGATCTCCTCGACCTTGGCCTCGATCACCGGTGCGGTGTGGTCGGTGACGGGTTCGATGCCGTCGACGATCACGCGAACCCGCTTGCGCGCGAATTCGGCGATCGCGGCGTCGCCACCGATCTCGCCGAGCTGGCGAATCGCCGCCCCGGCCAGATCGTCGTAGGCGTGCCCGAGGTTGCCCCGGCCCGCCGCGGTGAGCTGGTATTGCTTGGCCGGTCGACCGCGCCCTTTCTGCTGCCACGGCGCGGAGCGGCTCGCCCGAGCCTGGCCCGCGTCGATCAACGCGTCGAGGTGCCTGCGCACCCCGGCGGGCGCGAGACCGAGTTCGGTGCCGATCGCCGTCGCGGTGATCGGCCCCTGCTCGAGCAGCAACTGGACGATGGCCGCCCTGGTCTGCCCTTCGTGCGCGGTCGCCGCGGGGACAGCCGACGACCGAGCGCCGGTCGTCTTACGACCGTCACTTTCCACGTCTGTCCGCAAACCCACGGTTTTCACAACACCAGTGTGGCGGAATTGCTTCCCTAAATCTAATAAGGGTCACCTGACAAAGGGTGCCCTGACCTGCGATGAAGATCATCGGGGCGCTCCCCCGCCCGATAAAACCCCAGGTGCGGCCCCTGCGGACCGATCCCGGCCGCTCGGCCGGGTGACCCATCGCACAGGTCGGCAACCGCGACCACCCGGCGCTTGGCAACACCGCACCCGGTGCCGAACGGTCCGCCCGGCACGCTCGCACGGCGTTGCTCGCAGGAGATATTCGCACCACAACGCGGCGAGCGACGGTCCGGGTGCGCGGTGGCGAACCCGGCGGGCGCAGGGGGCGGTCTGGCACGATGGCAGGGTGTCGAACCCGCTCACACCCACGTGTGTCCGTCATCCTGATCGGCCTACCGGACTCGCGTGTACGCGATGCGGGCGGCCAGCCTGTCCGGACTGCCTGCGTCCGGCGGCGGTCGGGCAGCACTGCGTGGACTGTGTCCGGCAGGGGCAGCAGGACGTGCGACCGGTGCGGACCGTCGGCGGCGCGCGCGAGGGCGGCGCGGTTCCATACGTGACCTACGGGTTGATCGCGGTCAATGTGCTGGTCTATGTGCTCACCGCGGCGCAGGCCGGTAGCCCGATGTACAACTACCGCGGGTCGTCGGTGTTCCGGGAGTTCGTCCTGGTGCCGCTGCTGGTGGCCGACGGCGAGTGGTGGCGGCTGCTCGGGTCGGGGTTCCTGCATTACGGCGCGATCCATCTGCTGGTCAACATGTTCGCCCTGTATGTCGTGGGGCGCGACCTCGAGCAGGTGCTGGGCAGGATCAGGTACGGCTGCGTCTATCTGGTCTCGCTGCTGGGTGGGTCGGCGGCGGTGATGGCGCTGTCGGATTCGGTGACGGCGACGGCCGGCGCCTCCGGTGCGGTGTACGGCCTGTTCGGCGCTGTCACGGTGACGCTGATCCGGCTGCGGCAGAGCCCGACCCCGATGCTGGTGGTCATCGGCGTGAACGTGCTGATCAGCTTCTCGATCCCGGGAATCTCGCTGTGGGGTCACCTCGGCGGTCTGGCCGCGGGCACGTTGAGCGCGCTCGGCATCCTGTTCGTACCCGGCTGGCTGTCGGCCCGCGATCAGCGATCCGCGCAGCGCATCGGCTGGGCCGCGCTCGGTGCGGTAGCGCTGATCTGCGTGGGCGTGATCGTCGCCGCCGCGCTCTCGTTGCGCGCGGACCCGGCGTTCGTCGGACCGCCGGCCGTGACCGCGCCGACCCCCGTCGAAGCACCCAGGTAGTCCGCCGCGACCGGCGCACCCCCGGTGCGTGAACGACTGACGAACCCTGTCGGGTCCCCGCACACTAGGCTCTGACTTCGTGGCGGTACTGGAGGGCGCGGCGCGCAAGACACTGGCGGTCGGGCGGCGAGCTCTCGGGCTCGACGTGTCGGCGCCCGATCACACCGTCGCGGTGCTGCATCGCGACGAGACCGAGGTCCCCGGGCTCGACAAGAGCGAACGCGCGCAACTGGACCGGATCCGGCTGATGGGCGCGACCGGCGCGGTACTGATGGCGATCGCGGCGCTGGGCATCGGCGCCCAACCCGTACACCAGAATCCGGTCTCGGGTGTGCGGGTGCTCGGCATCTTCGCGCGAGCGCACACCGGATCGCTGGCGATGTGCATGTTCGGCACCGCGCTGGTGATCGGTGCGTGGTTGCTGCTCGGACGCTTCGCGATCGGCGGACTCGCGGGTTCGCCACTGCACCGGCTGAGCCGCTCGCAACTGGACCGCACGCTGCTGCTGTGGATCATTCCGCTGTCCGTGGCGCCGCCGATGTTCAGCAACGACGTCTATTCCTATCTGGCACAGAGCGAGATCGCCGCCCGCGGCATCGACCCCTATTCCGAAGGCCCCGTCGCCGGGCTCGGAATCGACAATGTGCTCACCAACAATGTGCCGACGATCTGGCGCGATACGCCCGCGCCGTACGGTCCGCTGTTCCTCTGGATCGGTCGTGGTATCGCGGAGCTCACCGGGGACAACATCATCGCCGGAGTATGGGTGCACCGGTTGCTGGCGCTGGCCGGAGTGGCGCTGATCGTGTGGGCGCTGCCGCGGTTGTCGGTGCGCTGCGGGGTGGCGCCGGTGAGTGCGTTGTGGCTCGGCGCGGCCAATCCGCTGGTGCTGTTCCACCTGGTCGGCGGCGTGCACAACGACGCGCTGATGCTCGGGCTGATGCTCGCCGGGGTGGAGCTCATGCTGCGCGCGATCTACGGCGAAGGAGGCAGACCCGACCGGCTGACGGCCATGAATCTGCCACCCTTCGACGCCCGGGCCTACGGGCTGCTGATCGGTGGCGCGGTGGTGATCACGCTCTCGTCGTCGATCAAGCTCACCTCCATCATCGCGCTCGGCTTCGTCGGCATGGCACTGGCCAGACGCTGGGGCGGCACGCTCATCGCCGTCGTCAAGGCCGCGGCTCTGCTGGGCGTCATCGCCGTGGCGACAACGCTTCTCATCGGTTTCGCCAGCGGGCTCGGCTTCGGCTGGGTCAATACCCTCAGCGTCGCCAATGCCGTCCGGAGCTGGATGTCGCTGCCGACCATCATCGGGATCGTCACCGGTTTCGGCGGTGTGCTGCTCGGGCTGGGCGACCACACCACCGCGCTGCTGTCGATCACCCGGCCCATCGCCGCGGTCGTCGCGGGCTACGTGACAGTCCGCATGCTCGTCGCCACCGGTATGGGCCGGCTCCATCCCGTCGGCGCGCTCGGCGTCTCACTCGCGGCCATTGTGCTGCTGTTCCCCGTGGTCCAGCCCTGGTACCTGCTCTGGGCGATCGTGCCGCTCGCGGCCTGGGCCACCCAGCCGGTGTTCCGCGTGCCCGCCGTCGCCTTCTCGGCGGTGGTCTCCATGCTGGTGATGCCGCGTGGTGCGGAATTCCAGGTCTTCCAGATCATCGGCGCCGCGCTCGCCGCCGTGGTGTGCTTCGCGTTGTTCTTCGCGCTCACCCGGCACACGCTGCCGTGGCGGGCGCAGCCGGGGGTGTCGGCTCCGTCACAGGAGGGCACGGCTTACCGTGTGACAACGTGAGGGAGCGCAGCGAGCGAACCAAGGGCACAGCACCTTTTGGCGCGACGGAGCCGAGCGTCAGCGAGGCGCAGTTGTGACAACACGCCTTGGACCCGCCGTTAGCGTCGACGGTGTGGTCAAGCGCTATGGCGAGACCACAGCGGTAGACGGTCTCCGGTTCGATGTAGAGCCCGCCCAGGTGTTCGCGCTGCTGGGGCCCAACGGCGCGGGCAAGACCACCACCGTCGAGATGTGCGAGGGCTTCGTGCGCCCGGACGCGGGCACGGTCCGCGTCCTCGGCCTGGACCCGATCGCCGACTCCGAGCAGTTGCGTCCGCGCATCGGCGTGATGCTGCAGGGCGGCGGCGCCTACCCCGGCGCCCGCGCGGGCGAGATGCTCGACCTGGTCGCGTCCTACTCCGCCGATCCGATCGATCCCGACTGGCTGCTGTCGACGCTGGGCCTGCGCGACAATCGCCGCACTCCCTATCGCCGCCTGTCGGGTGGTCAGCAGCAGCGTCTGGCGCTCGCGTGCGCGCTGGTCGGCAAGCCCGAGATCGTGTTCCTCGACGAACCCACCGCCGGTCTGGACGCGCAGGCCCGGCTGATCGTCTGGGAACTCATCGACGCCCTGCGCCGCGACGGCGTGAGCGTCGTGCTCACCACGCACATGATGGACGAGGCCGAGCAGCTCGCCGACCAGCTCGTCATCATCGATCACGGGCAGATCGTCGCCCAGGGCACGCCCGCCGAGGTCACCGCCCACGGCGCGGCGGGCCAGCTGAGATTCTGCGCCCCACCGAAACTCGATCTGAACCTGCTCACCTCGGCTCTCCCGGAAGGCTTTTCGCCACGCGAGACCACACCGGGCACCTACCTCGTCGAGGGCGAGATCAACCCACAGGTGCTGGCCACCGTCACCGCCTGGTGCGCCAGGATGGACGTGCTGGCCACCGACATCCGCATCGACCAGCGTCGCCTCGAAGACGTCTTCCTCGAACTGACCGGACGGGACCTGCGCGGATGAGCGAGACCACCAGCCGTTTCCTGCCCGGCACCTTCACCCCCGATCCGCGGCCCGCCTCGCGCGCGACGATGCTCACCGCGCAGACCGGGCTCGAGCTGAAACTGTTGTTGCGCAACGGCGAACAGCTGCTGCTCACCATGTTCATCCCGATCACCCTGCTCGTCGGGCTCACCCTGCTGCCGTTCGGCGACCTGGGCGAGCACCGGGTCGACCGGATCGTGCCGATGGTGATGATGACCGCGGTGATGTCGACCGCGTTCACCGGCCAGGCCATCGCGGTCGGCTTCGACCGCCGCTACGGCGCCCTCAAACGACTCGGCGCGACACCGCTGCCCCGCTGGGGCGTGATCGCGGGCAAGTGCGCCGCCGTGCTCATCGTGGTGGTGCTGCAGGCGATGCTGCTCGGCGCGATCGGTGTGGCGCTGGGCTGGCGGCCCGGGATCGGCGGACTCGCCCTCGGCGCGTTGGTGATCGCCCTCGGCACGGCCACCTTCGCGGCGATGGGCTTGCTGCTGGGCGGGACGCTCAAGGCCGAGGTCGTGCTGGCGCTGGCCAATATCCTGTGGTTCATCATGCTCGGCATCGCCAGCCTGGTCCTCGTCGGCGACACCCTGCCCATCGCCCTGACCGTGATCGCGCGACTCATCCCGTCCGGGGCGCTGGCTTTCGCGCTGGACACGGCGCTGACGGGGTCGATCGACTGGTTCGCAGTGGCGGTGCTCGCGGCGTGGGGCGTGGTGTGCGGATGGCTGGCGACCCGGCTGTTCCGGTTCCACTGACGTGACCAACGACGCACTGTAGTAGCCCTGGTATCAGCGTCGAATTCCTGGCCGGTACCATTCCTGACGTGCTGTATCGCGCCTTCGTTGGCCTCGTCGACCGGCTGCCGCTCCCCTCGCTGCGGGTGCAGCGGCTCATCGCCATCGCGGTGATCCTGAGCCAGGCGGGAATCTCGGTGACCGGCGCGATCGTGCGCGTCACCGCCTCCGGCCTCGGCTGCCCGACCTGGCCGCAGTGCTTCCCCGGCAGCTTCACCCCCATCGGGGTATCGGAGGTGCCCGTCCTACACCAGACCGTGGAGTTCGGCAACCGGTTGCTCACCTTCGCGGTGACGCTGTGCGCCGGGCTGATCGTGCTGGCCGTCATCCGGGCACGGCGGCGCAGGGAAGTCCTGACCTATGCCTGGCTGATGCCCGGCGGCACGGTCGTGCAGGCGATCATCGGCGGTATCACCGTGCGCACCGGCTTGCTGTGGTGGACCGTCGCCGTGCACCTTCTGGTCTCGATGGTGATGGTCTGGCTGGCGGTGGTGCTGTACGCGAAGATCTGCGAACCCGACGACGGCATCGAGACCGTCCAGGTACCCGCTCCCCTGCGCTGGCTCACCGCGCTGTCCGGCGTGGCCCTCGCGGGTGTGCTGATCGCGGGCACGCTGGTCACCGCGGCCGGGCCCCATGCCGGCGACAAGAGCATCGAGCGGCAGGTCGAGCGACTGGAAGTCGAGATCGTCACCCTGGTGCACCTGCATTCGCAGTTGATGATCGGATATCTCGCGCTGCTCATCGGACTCACATTCGGGCTCTTCGCCGTCGGGATCACCCCCGCGATCCGCAAGCGGCTGTTCGTCCTGCTCGCGATCGTGCTCGCCCAGGGGCTGGTCGGCGTCGTGCAGTACTTCACCGATGTGCCCGCCGCGCTCGTCGCCATCCACGTCGGCGGGGCAGCGGCGTGCACCGCAGCGACCGCCGCACTGTGGGCGTCGCTGCGAACGCGGGAAAAGGTCGACGCTCCCGCGGTGGCGCAGGCTTCCGTGCACTGACCGAGCACGCCGAAACACCCGCGACACAACGAGAACGGCCCGCGATCGAGTATTCGATCGCGGGCCGTTCGATGCTCGTGGTACGGCGCGGAGATCAGGCGCCCGCGAACAACTTCCAGTTGCGCGCCTTCGGGAACTTGGTCTGATGGGCGACCCAGCCGGCCATCTTGGCCCAGTGCGATGGAGCGGGGGTGACGATCGAGCCCAGCTCACGGCTCCACTCGTCGGTCTCGGCGAGGCCGTCGACGCGCTCCACGAGCGCCTTCGCGGTCGCCATGTCGCCGACCACCCGGTCGCCGAGGATGCCGTCGGCGCCGACCAGGGTGATCCGCACGCCCTGCTTGCCGATGTACTGCAGCACGGCCGTTCCCGAACCACCGTGCTGGGCGAGGAACTTCACGATGGACTTCTCGACCTCGGCCGGCACCTTCACGGCCTCGGGGGCGGCGGTTGTACTCATGCACCGCAGTTTACCGGCAGGTAGTTTCCAGTCCAGCCTCGAGTGGCCTGGAACACGGGGTGTAGAAAGAGGACTCATGCGCGCGATTCAGGTTTCCGAGCACGGTGGTCCCGAGGTCCTGCAGTACGTCGAACTGACAGACCCGCAGGCCGGGCCCGGTCAGCTGCTGGTCGAGACCCAGGGTGTGGGCGTCAACTACATCGACATCTACTTCCGCACGGGCCAGTATCCGCAGGCGACGCCCTATATCCCCGGTTCCGAGGGCACGGGCAGCGTGGTGGCGATCGGTTCGGATGTCACCGAGTTCGCCGTCGGTGACCGCGTCGCCTGGGCGTCGGCGCCCGGCAGCTACGCGGACCTGGTCGCCGTCGACGAGGCCGTGGCGGTGAAGGTGCCCGACGACGTCGAACCGGCCGTGGCGGCCGCCGCCCTCCTGCAGGGCATGACCGCCCACTACCTCACCGAATCGGTCTTCTCGCCCGAACCCGGCGACCCGGTTCTCATCCACGCGGGCGCGGGCGGCGTCGGTCTGCTGCTCACTCAGATGGCCGTCGCGAAGGGCGCCCGGGTCATCACCACGGTCTCCACCGACGCCAAGGAAAAGCTGTCCCGCGAAGCGGGTGCCACCGACGTCCTGCACTACGGTGACGACCTGGCCGCCCGCGTCCGCGACCTCACCGACGGCATCGGCGTAGCCGCGGTCTACGACGGTGTCGGGGCCAGCACCTTCGAAGCGAGCCTGGCCGCCCTCCGCATCCGCGGCACCCTCGCCCTGTTCGGCGCGGCCAGCGGCGCGGTCCCGCCCTTCGACCCGCAACGCCTCAACCCCGCCGGTTCGCTCTGGCTGACCCGCCCGTCCCTCGGCGCCTATACCCGCGATCGCACCGAATTCCTGTGGCGCGCCACCGATGTCTTCGACTGGATCGCGGCGGGAACCCTGAATCTCCGCATCGGCGCCACCTACCCGCTGGCCGACGCGGCCCAGGCTCACCGCGATCTCGCGGCGCGCAAGACCACCGGCTCGATCGTGCTGCTGCCGTAGCCCCGACTGTCCACTCACCCCAGGAAGCGGACACCGGTCAGTTCCTGGGAAGCTTCCCAGAGTCGCCGCGCGCTCTCGTGGTCCATCGAGCGAGCGCTGGAGCGCACCCGCCCCGGACAGCCGCCGATCTCGAAAAGTCCTGAGGATCCGTAGTATTCACTCCCCTGCGCGGCCGGATCGGTCGCGGCACGCAGAGTCGGGAGCGCCCCCATGGCGGGGGTGCGCCCGAACAGGCGGGCGACGGCGAGATTCGGCAGACGGAAGACCGCCGGGGAGTACCGGAACACCTCGGTGCTCGCGCCGCCGGGATGAGCGGCCAGTGCGCAGGCCGACGTTCCCGCGAGCCGGCGATCGAGCTCATAGGTGAACAGCAGATTCGCCAATTTCGATACGGCATAAGCATTTCCAGCGGATCTCGCAGGATCGTCGAGAGCGACCGTGTCGACCTTCGCTCCGGGCGCCCGTCTCGCTATGCGCTCAGCGCGAAGGACCGGGCATCGGCATGGACGAGATCGCCACGACAGCGAGTGTCGCCACCGGCACGCTGTATCGGCACTTCCCGACCAAGCAGGATCGGATCGAGAGCATCGTGGCCGATCTGGCCGAGGGCATCGACCGGTCGCTGAACTCGGCGCTCGCCAGAGCCGAGGACGGGACCAGCTCGGCCATCGTCGAGGTGATCGCACTACTGCACCACGTGATGATCGACATGCGGCAGGAACGCCTGCTCCGATTCGCCGTCGCCGGGGTGGCCGATGACTCACTCCGCGAGATCCAGGCGCGCGGGCGTGCCGCCGTCGAGCAGCTGGTCGCCGCCGCGCACCGCAACGATTCGCTCTACCCGGACGTCACCGCGGACGACGTGGTCTTCTTGCTGTCCACCGCGTCGGTCGCGATTGCTGATTAGGGTGACGGCGTGGCTTTAGATTACGTCGTTGACCTACCGTGTCGGCCGAAGCAGACGCTCGGCACCGAAAAGATCCTCGAATTGCTCATCCTGCGAGGTGCGGCGATGTTCACGCTTGACGATCACCAGCGCAACGGCGGACGGCCTTGGCGCAGACTGACTTTCAGCAATGTGGTGACGCGCCCGACGGGCGCGGTGAAAGTCAGGTCAAGCGTCACCAAAGCACTCGAGCGAGCGGCCCAGCTCGACGCCTTCGTCGACGATTGCCTAGCCTGCCCAGCCAATAACGACGGACAGAGCGGCTTTGGCTGCTACGGCCGGGTCAACTATCCCCTCGACCTCGCTGCCGAGGAAATGCTGCTGTCAATGTTGCCCGATGACCTCACCGCGGCGGGCGCGGGTACCGAATTCAAAGCTGGGTGGGACCATTTCGGCTGGGACGGTAGTCAGGCGGCCGAGGTACGGGCGGCGAGCCGGACCTTCTTCGAGTCCCCAGTGGCCCCTGTCCGGCAATGGCCGACTGGTGAAATACTCACCGGGGACCAGGTTTTCGAGATGCTGTTCATCGGCCAGGGCTTCGATTGGTCCTATGCGAAGCTGCTCGCCATCTCCTTCCGCCTCATCATCCTCGACGAGGAAGCAGGCCCCCTCTTGGACCTCGCGATCCCCGAGAGTGAGCAGGCGAGCAAGGTCATCGCCTATCTCAATTCCATCAGCTTCGCGGCCTTGAACGGACTGCCCGTCCTGCTCGACGGTTAGGGCATCGGGGCTGTTCGCGGCGGCGGGCCGATGACGATTCGGCTAGGTCATGCCTCCCCATCGGATTTCCAGTTCACGATCGGTAGGCCGTCGGGTCGGGCTGGGGGACATGACCTAGTAGTCGCGGCCGGTCAGACCTCGGTAGACGAAACGGGTGATCGACTCGATCGCCTCCTCGTCGGTGAGGGTCACCGAGCCGTCTTCGACCATGCGCAACATCCCGTCGACCGCGGCGAACATCATCGCCAGGCTGGCGTCGACCGTTCCCGGCAGGCGTAGCCCCCGTTCCGGGAAGTCCGCTACGTGGTCGGCGATGTCGGTGCGTTGTTCGGCGCCGAAGCCCGCGATGATCCGGGCGAAATCCGGGCTGACCTGCGCCGCCTGGCCCATCGCGCGCAGGACCGAGGCGTGTTCGCGGGCGAAGGTCCAGTAGCCGCGCACGTGGTAGCGGACCGCCGCCGGGTCGGTGAAGTCGCCGTTGTGCTCCGGGTCGGCCGCTCGTTCGTCGCTTGCCACCGCCATATCGCGCAGAAGTGCTTGCAGCAGTTCCTCTTTGCTCGCGAAGTGGTTGTAGAACGAGCCGGCCGCGCGGCCCGCGGCGGTGGTGATGTCGGTGATCTTCGCGTTCAGGTAGCCGTGTTCGGCGAAGACCTGCCGGGCGGCGTCCTTGAGCGCCTGCTCGGTCTCCGCGGATTTCTCGCGCCTGCTGCCCACCACCGGACATCACCTCCTTGACAAGCACGGTACCAACACTGAAACTGAATTCATATTCACTGAATATCAGTTCAGTTCTTGTCGCAGGAGGCATTTCCATGTCAGAAGAGGTACTCATCGCGGGCGCGGGCCCGACCGGTCTCACCCTCGCCCTCGACCTCGCACGGCGCGGCGTGGACGTCCGGCTCGTCGACCGGGCCGATTCGCCGTTCCAGGGGTCGCGCGGCGACGGCATCCAACCGCGCACCCTGGAGGTGTTCGACGACCTCGGCGTCATCGACGCGGTACTGGCCGCCGGGCGCGAGGTCCCGGTGATGCGCGCCTACTTCGCGGGGACCTTCGTCGGCGAGCGCCGCATGGCCGAGCCGGTCGAGCCGACCCCGGATGTGCCGTATCCGAACACCTGGGTGCTCGGTCAGTCCGACACCGAGGCGATCCTGCGGGCGCGGCTCGCCGAGCTCGGGGTGACGGTCGAATTCGCCACGGCGCTGGTCGAATTCACCCAGGACGACGCCGGCGTCACCGCGACGCTGCAACGCGGCGGCACATCGGAGACGGTGCGCGCGAGCTATCTGGTCGGTGCCGACGGTGGCGCGAGCACGGTGCGCAAGCGCCTCGGGATCGCGTTCGAGGGCAGCACCGACGAGTCGATCAAGATGCTGCTCGGCGATGTCCGCGCCGACTCCCTCGACCACGAGTACGGCTATTGGTTCGCCGCCGCGGCCGACCAGCCGATGACCGGGTTCGCCCTGTCCCCGCTACCGAGCGCGCGACGCTTCCAGTTCGCCGCCCCGCTGACCGACGACCGCTTCCCCGATCTGGCCACCCTGCAGGATCTCGCCGACCGCCACGGCCCCGAGACAGGCCTGGTGCTGCACGATCTGTCCTGGATCACGGTGTGGCGCCCCAATATTCGACTCGCCGAACGCTTCCGCGACGGCCGGGTGTTCCTCGCGGGCGATGCCGCCCACGTCCATCCGCCCACCGGCGGCCAAGGCCTGAACACCGGCGTTCAGGATGCCTACAACCTGGGCTGGAAACTGGCCGCTGCCCTCGGTGGCGTCCCGGCCCCGCTCGATACCTACGAACCCGAACGTCGCACGGTCGCGGCCCGGATTCTCGGCCTGAGCACCGAGCTCCTCGACAAACTCGTCGACGGCGACGAGGACGCGATGCACCGCGGCCCCGAAACCCGCCAGCTCGCCATCACCTATCGCTGCCCCGACGACGACGGCCGCCTCGTGGCGGGCGACCGCGCGCCGGACGCCACACTGCACGACGAAACCGGCCGCCCGATCCGCCTGTTCGACGTCTTCCGAGGCCCCCACGCGACCCTGCTCCGCTTCGCCCCGACCAACGACTCAGTCGACATCGAGCTCCCCGCCTTCGCGGCAGACGCGAACTCCACATCCAGCTCTCCAGCGACACCGATCGACGGATCCGGCGTTCTCACGGTCGAGATACGCCGCGTCGACGCCCCGTCCGAGTCATCCACCAGACCGGCGTCTGTGACACTTGTCGACACCGACGGACACGCCTTCACCGCCTTTTCGGCGACGGCGGGCACCACCATCCTGATCCGACCCGACGGCCACCTCGCCGATCGCTGGTGAGCTTCGAGGTCGTCCACTCCCCTGATCCGGCGAGGCCGCTACCAGACCAGGTCCGGACATGACAGTGGCCGGGCATCGCTGCCCGGCCACTGTTCGAGAATGCCTTACAGCCCGACGAGGCTACCGATCGTGTCCCACCCGAGCACCGAGTCGACGGCCAGACCACAGAACACCACCGCGAGGTAGTTGTTCGACTGCAGGAACAGCTTCAGCGGCTTCACCGACTCGCCACGGCGCACCCCGGCGTAGAGCTGATGCGCCATCAGCAGGAACCAGGCACCGGCCACCAGGGCGACCGCCGCGTAGATGACACCCGTCGCGGGCACCAACGCCATCGTCGCGAGCACCGTCAACCAGGTGTAGATGACGATCTGCTTGGTCACCACCTGCTCGGTCGCGACCACCGGCAGCATCGGCACGCCGGCCGCGCGGTAGTCCTCCTTGTAGCGCATGGCCAGCGCCCAGGTGTGCGGCGGCGTCCAGAAGAAGATCACCGCGAACAGCACCACCGCGGGCCAGCCGATATCGCCGGTCACCGCCGACCAGCCCACCAGCGCGGGCATGCAGCCGGCCGCGCCGCCCCACACCACGTTCTGCGAGGTCCGGCGCTTGAGGCCCTTGGTGTAGACGAAAACGTAGAACAGGATCGTCGCGACGACCAGCAACCCGCTGAGCAGGTTGGCCTGCCACCACAGCCAGGCGAAGGAGATCGCGCCGAGCGCGACACCGAAGACGAACGCGTGCGAGGTGGGCACCGCCTCGCGGGCCAGCGGGCGGCGCGCGGTCCGCTTCATCACCTTGTCGATATCGGCGTCGGCCACACAGTTGAGAGTGTTGGCGCTGGCGGCGCCCATCCAGCCACCGAACAGGGTGACCAGGATCAGCCGGATGTCCACTGTGCCGCGGTCGGCCAGCAACATCGTCGGAATGGTGGCAACGAGCAGCAGCTCGATGACGCGTGGTTTGGTGAGCGCGATGTAGGCAAGGGGCTTACGCACAATCCGCGCGGCGAGACTGTCGCCCGCGAGGCGGTCGGCCAGCGCCGTCGACGAAGTTCCGTGCGCACCGCTACTACCCGGCTCGTGACCGATCCGCACTGTTTCTCCTCGCACGCTGTGCTTCGCTTCGCATCCGGTAATGGAACGAGCAGCGCGCGGCTGCGGCGCGGCCACTACTACAGAGGATGGTAGACCCACTCACCTGCCGCTCCGCGCCAGACCCCCGCCACCGTGGGCGCGGTCACTCCGCCCCACGAGCCCGCATCCCGGGCCCACGCGGCGGTGAACCCGCATCGACGCGCAGGTGAACGGCATCGCGACGGGCTCGGCCCACGCGGCGGCGATGGTCTACACCGCACACCGCCGACTCAGTGCGATCCGAACTAGACTCAACGCCAGGGTTCGCGCCAACCGCTGTAGCAGCACCACTAGGGTATTCCTGTACATCGGTACGCATCCCGGCCGCGTGCGACCCGCTGTCGAACATCATCGCCGCTGCCAAGCTATCGCCGTCGACGAAACCTAGGTCAGGAGAACCACGGTCGTGCCAGTCACAGACGACATTCGCGCCCTCACTCAGCGGAACTACCCCAGCGACTGGACGGACCTCGACACCTTGGCCGTCGACACCGCCCGGGTACTCGCTGCCGACGCCGTGCAGAAGGCGGGCAACGGGCACCCCGGTACCGCGATGAGCCTCGCGCCGGTGGCCTACACCCTGTTCCAGCGCACGATGCGCCACAACCCCGCGGAGCCGCGCTGGGTCGGTCGCGACCGGTTCGTGCTGTCCTGTGGGCATTCCAGCCTCACCCTCTACATCGAGCTCTACCTGGCCGGTTTCGGACTGGAGCTGACCGACCTCGAGCAGCTGCGCCAGTGGGGCTCGCTCACCCCGGGCCACCCCGAGTTCCGCCACACCGACGGCGTCGAGATCACCACCGGCCCGCTGGGTCAGGGTCTGGCTTCCGCGGTCGGCATGGCGATGGCAGCGCGACGCGAGCGCGGCCTGTTCGACCCGAACGCCGCCGAGGGCACCAGCCCGTTCGACCACTTCATCTACACCATCGCCTCCGACGGCGACCTGCAGGAGGGCGTCACCGCCGAGGCCTCCTCGATCGCGGGCACCCAGCAGCTGGGCAACCTCGTGGTGATCTACGACGACAACGAGATCTCCATCGAGGACGACACCGACATCGCCTTCACCGAAGACGTGGCCAAGCGGTACGAGGCCTACGGCTGGCAGGTGCAGATCGTCGAGGGCGGCGAAGATGTGGTCGCCATCGAGAAGGCCCTGGACGCGGCCAGGGCCGAGACGTCCAAGCCCTCGATCATCATCCTGCGCACCATCATCGGCTTCCCGGCCCCGAACAAGATGAACACCGGTGGCGCGCACGGCGCCGCGCTGGGCCCCGACGAGGTCGCCGCGGTGAAGAAGGCGCTGGGCTTCGACCCGGAGAAGTCCTTCGACGTCGACCCGGCCGTCATCGAGCACACCCGCAAGGCACTGGCCCGCGGCGCCGAGGCACAGGCCGAGTGGCAGCAGGGCTTCGACCAGTGGGCCGAGGCCAACCCGGCGAACAAGGAACTCTTCGATCGCCTGCAGACCCGCTCGCTGCCCAAGGGCTGGACCGAGGCGCTGCCGAGCTTCGAGGTCGACCCCAAGGGCATGGCCACCCGTAAGGCGTCGGGCAAGTTCCTCGCCGCGGTCGCCGACGAGCTGCCCGAGCTGTGGGGCGGTTCGGCCGACCTGGCCGAGTCCAACAACACCACGATGCCCGGCCAGCCGAGCTTCGGCCCCGAGTCGATCTCCACCGGCGCGTGGAAGGCCAACCCGTACGGGCGCACCCTGCACTTCGGTATCCGTGAGCACGCGATGGGCTCGATCCTCAACGGCATCGCGCTGCACGGCCCGACCCGCCCCTACGGCGGCACCTTCCTCGTGTTCAGCGACTACATGCGCCCGGCTGTCCGCCTGGCCGCACTGATGCGGGTGCCCGCCATCTACGTGTGGACCCACGACTCCATCGGCCTCGGCGAGGACGGCCCGACCCACCAGCCGGTCGAGCACCTGGCCGCGCTGCGCGCCATCCCCGGCCTCAACGTCGTTCGCCCCGCGGACGCCAACGAGACCGTCCACGCCTGGCGCACCGTGCTCGAGCGTGACTCCGACGAGCACACCTCGCACTTCCCGGTGCACGAGTCGCCGCAGCAGGACGGCCCGTCCGCGCTGGCACTCACCCGTCAGGACGTGCCGACCCTGGAGGGCACCAGCTACGAGGGTGTCAAGAAGGGCGGCTATGTGCTGGTCGAGGCGTCCACCGGCACACCGGAAGTGATCCTCATCGGCACCGGCTCCGAGGTCCACCTCGCGGTCGCCGCGCGCACTACGCTGGAAGAGCAGGGCATCCCGACCCGCGTGGTCTCGATGCCGTGTGTGGAGTGGTTCGACGTGCAGGATCAGGGATACCGCGACGAGGTGCTGCCCCCGTCGGTGCGGGCCAGGGTCGCGGTCGAGGCCGGTATCGCGATGCCGTGGCACCGATTCGTCGGTGACGCGGGTGAGGTCGTCGGCATCGACCACTTCGGCGCGTCGGCCGATTACAAGACTCTGTACCGCGAATTCGGTATCACCCCCGATGCCGTCGTCCGCGCGGCACTGCGTTCCACCGACAAGGTGAAGGGGTAAGACCATGGCACAGAACGAGAATCTCGCCGCGCTCTCGGCCGCGGGCGTCTCGGTGTGGCTCGACGATCTCTCGCGCGAACGCATCCAGTCCGGCAATCTCGCCGACCTGGTCGCGACCCGCAGCGTCGTCGGTGTCACCACCAACCCGAGCATCTTCCAGGCCGCGATGAGCGTGGGCCACGCCTACGACGCGCAGCTGAAAGACCTTGCGGCCCAAGGTGCCGACGCCGACGCGGCGATCCGCACGATGACCACCGACGATGTGCGCGCCGCCTGCGACGTGCTCGCGCCGGTGTTCGAGGCGACCGGCGGCGTGGACGGGCGGGTGTCGATCGAGGTCGATCCCCGGTTCGCCTTCGACGCCGACAAGACCGTCGCCCAGGCGATCGAGCTGTGGAAGATCGTCGACCGCAAGAACCTGTTCATCAAGATCCCGGCCACCGAGGCCGGTCTGCCCGCCATCACCTCGGTGATCACCGAGGGCATCAGCGTGAACGTGACGCTGATCTTCTCGGTGCCGCGCTACCGCGCGGTGATGGGCGCCTACCTCGACGGTCTGCGCAACGCCAAGATCGGTGGCCACGACCTGGCCAAGATCCACTCGGTGGCGTCGTTCTTCGTCTCCCGCGTGGACACCGAGATCGACAAGCGCCTCGAGGCGATCGGCACCCCGGAGGCCCTCGCCCTGCGTGGCAAGGCCGGTGTGGCCAACGCGCGTCTGGCGTACGCCGAGTACCAGGACGTGTTCGACGGTGGCGCGCACACCTCCACCTACAACCACCTGGCCGCACAGGGCGGCAACCGGCAGCGGCCGCTGTGGGCGTCGACCGGGGTGAAGAACCCGGATTACCCCGACACCCTCTACGTCACCGAGCTCGTCGGCCCGAACACGGTCAACACCCTGCCGGAGAAGACGCTGCAGGCGTTCGCCGATCACGGTGAGGTGCTGGGCGACACGCTCAGCGGCCGTGGCGCCGAGGGCGCTCAGGTCTTCGCCGATCTGGCAGCGGTGGGTATCGATCTCGACGATGTGTTCGCGCTGCTCGAGCGCGAAGGCGTCGAGAAGTTCGAGAGCGCGTGGGGTGAGCTGATCGAGGCCACCACCGGCCAGCTCGACATCGCGGCGGAGGGCAATTAGCACGATGGCCGGCACAGCATCGACGGATCAGGCGGCGGGGCTGTGGCACAACCCGCTGCGCGACGAACGCGACAAACGGGTCCCCTTCATCGCGGGCCCGTGCAGCATGGTGATTTTCGGTGTCACCGGAGATCTGTCCCGCAAGAAGCTGATGCCGGCCATCTATGACCTGGCGAACCAGGGGCTGTTGCCCCCTGGTTTCGCCCTGGTCGGCTTCGCCCGGCGCAACTACGCCGACGAAGACTTCGCCTCGGTGGTACTCGAGGCCGTGAAGAAGCACGCGCGCACCCCTTTCCGCCAGGAGGTCTGGGACCACCTGGCGGAGGGACTGCGCTTCGTGCAGGGCAGCTTCGACGACGACGCGGCCTTCGCGACGCTCGCCGACACGTTGCGCGATCTCGACGAAACCCGCGGCACCGGCGGCAATTACGCGTTCTACCTGTCGATTCCGCCGAACATGTTCCCCGTGGTCCTCGATCAGCTCTCCGAGCACCACCTGGCTCAGGCCAAGCCGGACCCCGACGGGTACACCCCGTGGCGGCGCGTGGTGATCGAGAAGCCGTTCGGCCACGACCTGACCAGCGCCAAGGAACTCAACGCCCTGGTCAACCGGGTTTTCCCGGAAGAGCAGGTCTTCCGCATCGACCACTACCTCGGCAAGGAAACGGTCCAGAACATCCTGGCGCTGCGTTTCGCCAACGAGTTGTTCGAGCCGATCTGGAACGCCAACTATGTCGACAGCGTGCAGATCACCATGGCCGAGGACATCGGATTGGGTGGTCGCGCAGGCTATTACGACGGGATCGGCGCCGCGCGTGACGTCATCCAGAACCACCTGTTGCAGTTGCTCGCGCTGACCGCGATGGAGGAGCCGACCTCCTTCGAGCCGATGCAGCTCACCACCGAGAAGATCAAGGCCCTCTCGGCCACCAAACTCGTTGCGCCGCTGGACGAGACGACCGCGCGCGGGCAGTACACCGAAGGCTGGCAGGGCAGCGAACACGTCGTCGGCCTGCATCAGGAGGAGGGCTTCGATCCGCAGTCACGGACCGAGACCTACGCCGCGCTCACCCTGCACGTGGAGAACCGGCGCTGGGCGGGTGTGCCGTTCTATCTGCGCACCGGAAAACGCCTGGGCCGCCGGGTGACCGAGATCGCGGTGGTGTTCAAGCGCGCGCCGCACTTGCCCTTCGACCAGACCATGACCGAGGAGCTCGGTCAGAACGCACTGGTCATCCGGGTGCAGCCGGACGAGGGCATCACCTTGCGCTTCGGCTCCAAAGTCCCCGGCTCGGGCATGGAAGTACGCGATGTGAACATGGACTTCAGCTACGGCGAGGCGTTCACCGAGTCCTCCCCCGAAGCCTACGAACGGCTCATCCTCGACGTGCTGCTCGGCGTGCCGTCGCTGTTCCCGGTCAACGCGGAGGTCGAATTGTCCTGGCGCATCCTCGATCCCGTGCTCGCGCACTGGGCCGCGGGCGGCAAACCCGAACCCTACGAGGCCGGGACCTGGGGTCCCAGCTCGGCCGATGAGATGCTCGCGCGCAGCGGGCGGGAATGGCGGCGTCCGTGATCGTCGACATGCCCGATACCAACACCGTCGATGTCGGCAAACGGATGGTCCAGTTGCGCGAGACCAACGGCGTGATCACCCAGGGCCGGGTGCTCACCCTGGTGGTGTGCACCCTGGACTCCTCGGAGGCCGAGGACGCTATCGACGCCGCCAACGACGCCAGCCGCGAACATCCGTGCCGGGTCATCGTATTGGCGCGTGGCGACCGCGACGCTGACACCCGACTCGACGCCCAGATCCGCGTCGGTGGCGACGCCGGTGCGGCCGAGGTGATCGTGCTGCGCCTGCAGGGTGCGCTGGTGAACCACGAGAGCAGCGTCGTCACCCCGTTCCTGCTGCCCGACACCCCCGTGGTGGCGTGGTGGCCGCGTGGCGCGCCGGAGTACCCGTCGATGGACTCGGTGGGCAAGCTGGCCAAGCGCCGCATCACCGACGCCACCTATGCCCGCGATCCACAGGCCGCGATCAAGAAGCGCCGCTTCTCCTACGCCACCGGTGATACCGATCTGGCGTGGAGCCGCATCACCTACTGGCGGGCGCTGCTGGCCGCGGCGTTGGACGAGCCGCCGTTCGAACCGGTCACCTCGGTGACCGTGTCGGGCCTGGCCTCCGAACCCGCGCTCGACACCCTGGCCGGTTGGCTGGCCTCGCGTCTGCACTGCCCGGTGATCCGCAAGACCGGGGAGCTGAAGGTGGAAATCCAGCGCGCCACCGATTCGATCGCCATCGAACGCCCGCAACTAGGAAGGACGGCCACGCTGACCCGCACCGGCGAACCCGACCAGCGGATCGCGCTGGCACGCCGGGAAACTCGCGATTGCCTCGCCGAAGAACTGCGCCGGCTCGACGCCGACGAGATCTACGCCGAGGCGCTCGCCGGAATCGAGAAGGTGACCTATGAGTGACCACATAGACGTGCACGACGACCTCGGTGCCGAATTCCCCGCCAACACGATCGAGATCCACGACGACGCCGAGTTGCTCGCCGACGCGGCCGCCGAACGCTTCGTCGACGTGATCGTCTCCGCCCAGGCCGAACGCGGCCACGCCTCGGTCTCGCTCACCGGCGGCAGCGACGGCATCCGCCTGCTCCAACGCGTGCGCGAGTCCCCCGGCGACATCGACTGGTCCGCCCTCTACGTCTACTGGGGCGACGAGCGTTTCGTCCCCGCGGGCGACAAGGACCGCAATGAACTCCAGGCCCGCGAGGCGCTGCTGGACTTCGTCGCGCTGAACCCGGCGCATGTGTTCCCGATCGGCCCCTCCGACGGTCCCTACAGCACCCCGGAGGAAGCCGCGGCCGCCTACGCCCAGGTCGTGCACACCGAACTCGACGAACGCGGCGAGTTCGACCTCACGGTCCTCGGCATGGGGCCCGAAGGCCACATCGACTCCCTGTTCCCGCACTCACCCGCAGTGCAGGAAACCACGGATTATGTTGTCGCCGTGCACAACTGCCCGAAACCCCCGCCGACCAGAGTCACCATGACCCTGCCCGCGATCCACCGCTCCCGCCACGTGATGCTCGTGGTCAGCGGCGAAGGCAAGGCCGCCGCAGTGGCCGCCGCCGTCAACGGCGCCTCCCCCGACGACATCCCGTCGGCCGGCGCGGTCGGCATCGAATCGACCACCTGGGTGATCGATGAGGCCGCCGCAACAGGCTTGCTGCTCGACGACGAATAAGACACTGACGAAGCCCAGGCCCGATGATCGGGCCCGGGCTTCGTCGTGTCGGGTGCGGCTCGCCGAGTCAGGTGACCGGGGTGAGGGAGCTTGTCCAGAAGTCGGCGTAGCGGCCTGCTCGGTGCAGGAGTTCGTCGTGGGTGCCGTCTTCCGCGATGTGGGCCTGGTCGAGGAAGACGATGCGGTCGGCCCGGCGGACGGTGCGCAGGCGATGGGCCACCATGACCACGGTTCGCCCTGCCATCAGGCGTTCGATGCCCTCGTGGACCGCGGCCTCGTTCAGGGGGTCGAGGGCGGAGGTCACTTCGTCGAGCAAGACGATCGGGGCGTCTTTCAGGAGGGCTCGGGCGATCGAAACACGTTGACGCTCACCGCCGGACAGGAGGGCGCCCCCTTCGCCGACGTTCGTTGTCCAGCCGCCGGGGAGTCGGTCGATCACCTCGTCGAGGCGGGCCGCGGTGGCGGCGGTTCGCACCTCGTCGTCGGTGGCGCCGGGGCGGCCGAGGCGGATGTTGTCCTCGATCGTTCCGTCGAACAGGTAGACGTCCTGGAAGACGATGGCGAACTGGGCCATCAGTGTTTCGGTGCTGATGGAGCGCACGTCGACGCCGCCGATGCGGACGGTGCCGGCGTCGACATCGTAGAAGCGGGCGATCAGTTGCAGGAGAGTGGTTTTGCCCGCGCCGGACGGTCCGACCACGGCCAGCCGTTGTCCGCGGGGAATCGTCAGCGAGACCTCGTCGAGCACCGTGCGGGTGCCGTGCCGGAAGGTGACGGCGTCGAAGGTCAGGTCATGAGCCTGCGGTTCCAGGGGCGTACCGGGTTCCGGCAAGGTTTCGGTCCGCAGCAGTGCCTCGAGGCGAACCAGTTCGGATCGGGCACCACGTAGCTGGCCGCCGAGATCAGCGAGGGACAGCAGCGGGTCGGCGCACCGAGCGGCCAGGATCAGCACCGCCAGGAGCTCCGCCGCACCGATGTCTCCACCGAGGGCGAGATACGTGCCGAGGGCGAGCAAACCGGTGAACACCGCTTGTACCGCGAGCGAGAGACCGAGGATTCCGGGCAGCGCCGTGAAGGCTCGGCGGCGCGAGGCGCGCGCGACTTCCTGGAGGGAATCGTCGAGCAGGTCGAACCGTTCCGCGGTCCGCCCTCCGGCTCGCAGAACAGGCTGGGCCTGCAGATACTCGATCACCCGTTGCGCGGCGTCGTGGTCGCGTTCGTGTCGCTGCGCGTCACCGACCTGCATCGCCCGCGCCGACCAGACCTGGATCGCCGCCACGATCGGCACCGCGGCGGCCGCGGCCAACCCCAGCTGCCAAGTGAACGCGAACATCACGACGATGATCGTCAGCGGCGTCACGGCCGCCGAGATGAGCGGTGCCAGCAGGTGTGCGAGCACGCTCAACGCCTGCAGCACCCCGCGACTGGCGAGCACCGACACCTCACCCACCCGACCGGCCGTGTACCAACCGATGGGCAGTCGGGCCAGGTGGTCGCCGAGTCGGTGGTACACCCCGCGCAGCAGCGTGGTGCCGACGCGGAATCCGGACAGGTCACTGCGGTAGCGCAGGACGGCATAGAGGGCGACGGCACCACCCAGTGCGATCAGCCACGGTCGGGCAGCGGCGGGGTCGTCACCGAACAGCGCCCGCAGTACCGGAACCAGCAGCGCATAGGACAGGCCCTCGGCGACCGCGGTGACCGTCATCAGCGCGATCGTGCGCCGAACCGGACCTGCGTAGTCGGCTCCGAGCACGCGCAACAGCAGGCGAATCATCGTGGGTCTCCCTGTAGTTCCGCGGTCACCGTGCGGTGCGCGTGCCAGAAGTCGGCGAATTTTCCCGGTCGGGCGAGCAGATCCGCGGGTCTGCCCTGTTCGACGATCGTGCCGTTGTCGAGCATCACGACGGTGTCGGCGTCGGCGATCGTTTCCAGCCGGTGGGCGATGACCAGGATGGTCCGGTCACGTCCCAGCGATGCCAGCGCCTGCCGGACGGCCTGTTCGGTCTGCGGGTCGGCGAAGGCGGTCGCTTCATCGAGGACCAGGACCGGAGCATCGGCGAGCAGGGCACGAGCCAGCGAAATCCGCTGTGCCTCACCGCCGGACAAGACCGCATCGTCGCCGATCACCGTGTCGTAGCCGTGCGGCAGTTCGAGGACGCGGTCGTGGATGTTCGCCAGGCGGGCCGCGCGCACCACGGCGTTACGGTCGGCACGGGGAACGGCGAGGGCGATATTGTCCGCGACCGAGGCCCGCAGCAGCCGCACGTCCTGGAAGACGAACGAGACCGTCCGGTAGAGCTCGCGGCTACCGAGTTCGCGCAGGTCGACGCCGCCGAGGGAGACCGTGCCGTGGGTCGGGTCGAAGAACCGCGGCAGTAGCTGGACCAGGGTGGATTTGCCGCTGCCCGACAGTCCGACGAGTGCGGTGACAGTGCCGGGCTCCAGTACCAGGTCGATCCCGCGCAGCACTTCGTGTTCGGCGTCGTAGCCGAAACGGACGTCCGCCCACCGCACGCGATGCCCCTGCGGCGTCCTCGGTCGGGTCGGCTCGGGCAGCGGCGCCTCGTCGAGTACGTCGCGTATCCGGCCTACCGCGCGCCGCGCGCCCTGGAGGTCGTCGAAACCGTGTCCGAGCGCCGCCACGGGGGCGGTGAGCCCGATGCCGAGCAGCAGGAACGGCAACAGATCAGCCGGGGCCATTCCGCCGTTCGTGATCAGCACCGTGCCGCCGAGCAGCACCACCAGCAGCACGAACGGCGGCGACAGCGCCACCTGCATGCCCGCCGCGATGCCCGCCAGGCCACGCACCATCCGCAGGAAGATGTCGGCGAAATCCTCCGTGGCGGTGCGGAATCGGCGATGGGCGCGTTCGGACCCGCCGAAGGCCTTCACCACCGCGATGCCCTGCACGAACTCGACGACCGAGCCGGCGATACCACCCATGGCCGTGTCGAAATCCTGCTGTTCGCGCAGCCGGGTGGGGGTCATCATCAAGGGGACCAACGCGATCGCCAGCACCACCGGAATCAGGGTGATGAGCGTGAGCCGCCAGTCGACGGTGAACAGGTAGATCAGCGAGACCGACGGCACCACGAACGCCGACACCAGTTCGCCGGGCGCGTGCGCGATGAACGGGTGCACCGCGCTCACGTCGTCGCCGACGATCTTCGCCAGCTCACCGGTGCGTCGCCGCGCGAACCAGCCGATCGGCACCCGCCCCAGCTGATCGGCCAGTTGCCGCCGCAAGGACAGCTGGACGCGATCGTCGAGGAGGTGCCCGACCGCCGAAGAGGCTGCGGTACACAGCAATCGGACGAGCAGACCCGCCGCACCGGCCAGCACGACGAGCCACGCATGAGTGTGGTCGACCTCGCCGGGTGACAACAGGATTCGGCCCAGTTCGACTACGGCCAGCAACGGAGCCAGCCCCGCCACGGCCCCGACGACCTGCAGGATCGCCACCGCGCCGAAACTGCCGAGATACGGGCGAAGCAAGCTGATGAGACTCGTTGCCCGGGTGGATTGTTCACTGACGGTGGTCATCGACGCGCTCCAGAACGCACAGCCAGGTGGCTTCGCAGATGGTCGAGGATCTCCGCGCGGGCGGGTTCGGCGGCGGGGATCAGCCCCCGCATGCTCAGGAAACCGTGTGTCGCTTCGGGATAGCGGGTCAGCGTTACCTCGACACCCGCCTGCCGCAGACGATCGGCGTAGGCGGGCGATTGGTCTTCCAGCGGATCGAGACCGGCGGACTGGATGAGGGTGGGGGCGCACCCGGCGAGGTCGTCGTGGAACATCGGCGATATCTGCCGTGTGTCGAATCCCTCGGGGAGCGCGATGCGTTGCACCGCAAGGCAGTTCGCGGGGGTCGCGGTAGGGCTGTCCGCATTCTCGGTGAACGAGGGATAGTCGAAGACCCCGTCGGTCCAATCGAGTTGGGGATTGATCAGTACCTGCGTCCGCAGGTCAGGAGTATCGAAGGCGGTCAGCGCCGCGAGAGTGGCACCCGCGCTACTACCGAGCAGCGCGAGCCGAGCACCGTCCGCACCCCACTCCCCCGCCCGCGCGACAAGAAGCGGTACCGCGTCGCGGGCGTCCTCGACAGCGGCGGGAATCGGATGCTCGGGCGCCAGCCGGTAGTCCACCGAGGCGACCACCGCCGGACACTCGGCAGCCAGGTGACTCAGCAGCCAATCGTCCTGCTCAGGAACCCCCGTGATGAACCCACCGCCGTGAAACGCGACGATCAACGGCAACCCCGAACCCCCGTGCACCGGCCGATGCACGCGAACACGCAGCGTGCGACCGGCCAGTTCGAGCGTGTGATCGGTGCCGAGCGCGCCCCGATCCGACCGCCCGGTGACGAACGTCCCGACAGCCGACCGACGCAACTTCTCCTGCGCCCCACGCCCCTCGACGACCTCCGCCGGGGTGATCGAATCCCAATCCGGCTCACCCTTCAGTGCGGCCAACACCCGCATCCGAACAGGAACTCTGCCTCGCATGATCTGCCTCCTGGCGCTCACTCACCGCCGCCTCCCGGCGGCGTAGAGCTACCCTGGCAGCCGCGACCACCACTGCGCTTTCGGAAACATGCGGTCACCCTCTCGAACAGGTGCCGCCGCAGCCTTTGCGCATTCGCGCGATCACCGATGTGCGGGGCCCACCGCCGGCTGTCAGCCCAAGACCGCGCGTGGATCCGGAAGGTACATACCGGCTTTGCCGCGCACGGTACTCCACATCGCGAATCCCATCACCGGAGTGTTCTGGGCGATCATCATCTGCCGGTTGGTCAGATCGATAACCGCGGGTACCACGACGGTGCCGAAGCTCATCGCCTTGTTGGTGACGGCGCCGAAGCTGGCCGGGTGTACACGATCGGATATCAGCGCGGCGACCGCGCATGCGCCACCCTTCACCGCGAAGGCGCTCGGGCGCCGAATCGAACGGGCGAATTCATCGACCTGCCTGGTGAATCCGGCGACGGTGGCGGGTGAGATCTCGCCCGCGTGGCCGACGCACACGGCCAGTTCGATCGGATTCAGCGAGCTCTTGATGACCGCACCGACGCCGATCATCGACAGCACCGGGCCGACCCAATTCCGGCTCACCTGGAGCCCGCCCATCGTCATATGGTGAGCGACCGCCGCCAGATAGGCCTGCACCGCCGCGCTCTCCTGCGGTCCACCCTGCGGCGGAGCTTGCTGTGGCGCAGCATAATTCGCCTGCGGCGCACCGTATTGGGCAGGCGGTTGCTGATATTGCGGTTGCTGCGGCGGAAAACTCGGCTGCCCGTACGGCTGCTGCGGATACGGCTGCTGCGGCGGCGCCCCGAAAGGCCCCGGCTGCTGCGGATACCCCCACGGACCGCCCGGCCCACCTGACGTCGTCATAGCCCCTCCTTCACCGTCCCACCTGAACACCGGACACTACCGGCTGCCCGAACCACCCCAGCACTCCAGCTACGACTATCCCGGTTGCGGGATTCTTCCCCTGTCGGGTTCTCCCTGGATCCGGCCGGGCAGGCGCTAGCATCGGGTTCTTGGCATGCCGACGGTTCGGACGTCGACTCGACTGCGGGCGAGGAGTTGTTGCGGTGGCGCTGGGTTCGCTTGACCTGGATGGGGCGTTTCGGGCCGCGATGGATGGTCTCGTCGTGTCCGATCGGATCGACGCGGTCGGGAGCATCGATGCCGCGTTCGGGGCGGAGTTGTTCGAATCCCAGGCCGCCAGTAGGCATCTCGATCTGGCAGCTCGGCGGTTGGGGGCCGCTCGGCAGGGTTTCTACAGCATCGGGTCTTCGGGACATGAGGGAAACGCGGCGGTGGCGGCCGCGCTGCGCGTCGATGATCCGGCGTTGTTGCACTATCGGTCGGCCGCGTTCTTCGTGCAGCGATGCCGCCAGATTCCGGGGCTGGATCCGATTCGGGATGTGCTGCTGGGGGTTGTCGCGGCGGCTGCCGATCCGATTTCCGGTGGTCGGCACAAGGTGATCGGCAGCGCGGCGGCATCGATCATTCCGCAGACCTCGACCATCGCCTCACATCTGCCGCGAGCCGTGGGGCTGGCATTCGCGGTGGATCGTGCTGCGAAGCAAGGGATTTCGTGCCGATGGCCTGCCGATGCGGTGGTGGTGTGCAGTTTCGGGGACGCGTCGGCCAATCATTCGACGGCGGTCGGGGCGGTCAACGCCGCCCTGCATGCCGCCCATCAGGGTGTGCCGATGCCGCTCGTGTTCGTCTGCGAGGACAACGGGCTCGGCATCAGTGTGCCCACCGCGCCGGACTGGATCGAGCGCGCCTACGGTCCACGGCCGGGTCTCACCTACTTCGCCGCCGACGGCTGCGATCTACCCGATGTTCTCGGTGCCGCCGAAGACGCGGTGAATCTGGCACGAACCTGGCGGGTGCCGGTCTTCCTGCACCTGCGCACCGTCCGGCTCGGTGGACATGCCGGGTCCGATGTCGAAGCCGCCTACCGTGGTCCGGCCGATATCGCCGCTGACCTGGCCCGAGATCCCCTCCTCGGCACCGCCCGCTATCTGATCGCGGCGGGTGCCGCTGACGCCGGCGACCTGCTCGAGCGCTACGAGCGGATCGGTGCCCGCGTGCGGGAGACCGCCGACGAGGTGGTTCACGAGGCTCGGCTCGATTCCGCGGCGGCCGTGATCGCGCCCCTCGCGCCGATTCACCCCACCGCTATCCGCGAGGACGTCACCCGCCCTGGTCCGTCGACTCCTGCGCCCGACTCCCGGATGACGTTGGCGCAAGCGATCAACCACACACTCGGCGAACTCCTCACCAGAGACTCCGATGTGCTGGTGTTCGGCGAGGACGTCGGCCGCAAAGGCGGCGTCTACGGGGTCACGAAGGGCCTCAGAAAGCGCTTCGGAGCACGCCGGGTCTTCGACACCCTCCTCGACGAACAGTCCGTCCTCGGCACCGCGCTCGGTACCGGGTTGGCCGGCTTCATCCCGATCCCCGAGGTCCAGTATCTGGCCTACGTCCACAATGCGGCCGATCAGATCCGCGGCGAAGCGGCCACCCTCCAATTCTTCTCGAACGGGCAGTACCGAAATCCGATGGTGGTACGCATCGCCGGCCTCGCCTACCAAAAGGGCTTCGGCGGCCACTTCCACAACGACAATTCCCTGGCGGCACTGCGCGATATCCCCGGCGTTGTCGTCGCGGTGCCCGCGCGCGCCGACGACGCGGCAAACATGCTGCGCACCTGCGTCTCAGCGGCCCGAGTCGACGGCCGGGTCTGTGTGTTCGTCGAACCGATTGCGCTGTACCACACGAAAGATCTCCATCCAGGCGACGAGGCCTGGCTGGCCTCCCCTGCCACCGACCACATCCCGATCGGCACAGCACGCACCTACGGCGACGGCACCGACCTCACCATCGTCACCTTCGGCAACGGCGTCCCGATGAGCCTGCGCACCGCGAATCGCCTTGCCGCCCAGGGAATCCACACGCGAGTACTCGACCTCCGCTGGCTCGATCCCCTACCGGCCGCCGACCTGCTCCACCACGCCGAAGCCACCGGCCGTGTGCTGGTCGCCGACGAGACCCGGCGCAGCGGAGGCGTCTCCGAGTCAGTTTTCGCGACGCTTGTCGACGCCGGTTACCAGGGCGCGCTCGCGCGGGTCACCAGTGCGGACAGCTTCATCCCGCTGGGACCTGCCGCAGACACAGTCCTGCTCGGTGAATCAGCAATCGAAGCAGCGGCCCGACGAATCGTGTCGTCGAGCTGACGCGTCAGGCGAACTTGATCTCGAGGCCGATGCCGAGGATCGCGATGAACCAGACGATGCCGACGAAGATGGTGATGCGGTCGAGGTTCTTCTCGACGACGGTGGAGCCGGACAGGCTCGACTGGACGCCGCCACCGAAGAGGCTGGACAAGCCGCCACCCTTGGCGCGGTGCAGCAGCACCAGCAGCACCAACAGCAAGCTGGTGATCACAAGGAGGATATCGAGGAACAGCGACATGGGGTTCATCCTAGGTGGTGTGGGATCGACTGGTCTAACCAGGCTCGACTGCGACCAGGTGTGAGACCGTGTGGGGGCCTGCGGAGTACTGGGCTACGGTCTCTTCGATTTCCCGGTCACGGGCGGTCAGGCGCACCTGATGCTGGTGCATGTGCTCGGCCCAGGACCGCACGACGAAGGCTTCGACGAACCGGTCGACGGTGCCGACGTCGCGGTAGAGCCGCCATTCCATCGCGCCCGTGCGCTGCCTCGATCGCCCGACCAGCGCCATCGAGTCGGTGAAGGCGGCGACGTCGGCGGGTGGCACGTCGTAGCCGCGCATCACCAGGACGGGGCCGTCCTCGGGTTCGGGCTCGACGACGAGTTGCGGTTCGGGCCAGAACGCCGCCGGGGAGAGGTCGATCTCCTCGACGTTGTGCCGGATCGGCCACCACAGGGTGCTCACGGCACAGCACGCCAGCAGCGCGGCCGCGATCAACAGTGCCGTCACGGCACCGTAGGCACCGGCGACCAGGCCCCAGAGCAGGGAACCGATGGCCTGCCCACCCATGAACACCAGCATGTACACCGACAGCCCACGGGCGCGCACCCAGGCGGGCAGCAGCAACTGCATGGTCGAGTTCAGCGTCGCCATCGCCAGCAACCACGCGAGACCGGATCCCACCAGCAACACGAGCACCACCACCACGTGGTGCACCAGTGCGGTCGCGATCGCACCCATACCGAACAGGACCGCCGCGAGCGCGAGCCGCTGGGTGGGGGTGAACAGGACCCGCAGGCGTGACAATCCGAGTGCGCCACACACCGCGCCGAGCCCGAGCGCGCCGAGCAGCAGACCGTAGCCGGAGGACGACAGGCCGAGTCGGTCGTGGGCGATCACCGGCAGCAGCGACCACACCGCGCTGGCGGGAGCGATGAACAGGATCGCGCGGAACAGCACCCGGCGGATCGCGGGCGCGGCTCGGATGAACCGCGTGCCCGCCTGCAAGGCCGCGAGGGGCCGTTCGCTGGGCAGCGGACTCGTTCGCGTCGGCCACTTCGACACCAGCAGCACCGCGACGATGCCGACGAACGACACCGTGTTGAACCCGAACACCACGGTCGGCCCGGCGATCGAGACGATCACGCCCGCCACCGCGGGCCCGACGGCTCGGCCGATATTGACGCTCATGCTGCCCAGCGCCGCCGCCGAGGTGATCTGGTCGCGGGGCACCAGCTCGGGCTGTACCGCCTGCCAGGCGGGCGCGGTGAGCGCCTGCCCACAGCCGAGCAGGAACAGCAGGCTGAGCAGGACCGCGGGGGTGGTGTGGCCGGTGGCGGTGAAGACGGTGAGGGTGAGCGAGGCGACCGCCATCCCGGTCTGCGCGCCGATCAGCAGCCTGCGCCGGTCGACCAGGTCGGCCAGTACGCCGGACGGGATCGACAGCAACATCACCGGCAGGGCGAGCGCGGTCTGCACGAACGACACCAGTGCCGCGGCGTTCGGTTGATCCACGAGGATCCACTGCGCGCCGACCGTCTGCATCCACGTGCCCAGATTCGACACGAGCTGGGCGATCCACAGCGCCCGGAACACCGGTGAACGCAACGGAGCCCAGGTCGAGATCCGCTCCGCCGCCACTGTGCCCACCGGTCGAGCATATCCCTGGCGACCGCCGATCCCCGGCCAGCACTCCGTGCCGGCACAGCGGGACGACGGCGGCGACGGCTTCCGCGACAGATCCCCGTGATCGGTCAGAAATACTGTGGTGCAAGACAATAGAAGAGCGAATCTTCGCTGCGGTGTTATCTTCTGGTCGCTTTCGAGCGATCAGTACAGAGCTCCCGTTTCGTTCGGCGGGCCTGCACGACACGGAGGAAAATTCGCATGACTGTCCCACCCGGCCATCCGCAGCAGCCTTATGGCCAGCAACCGCCGCCTTACGGTCAGCAGCCCTCGGGTGGCTACCCGCAGCAAGGTGGCTACCCGCCCCAGGGTGGTTACCCGCAGCCGCCGCGCAAGAAGAAGGTGTGGCCATGGGTGCTCGGCGGGGTGCTGGTGGTCCTGCTGCTGGTCGTCGGCGGATGTGTCGCGCTCGTCGGCACGGTCGCCAACGAGATCGAGAACGAGGTGAGCCGGGAGGTCACCGTCTCCTATCAGGCCGGCGGAACAGGTACCTCCACGGTCATCTACACCGATGGCAGCCTGGACGTGGTCACCGAATCCGATACCGCGCTGCCGTGGTCCAAGGACGTGACGATCACCGGGCTGGTGAAGTTCGTGTCGCTGAGCGTCATGTCGGGCATCGACGGCGGAACGGTGTCCTGCAAGATCACGGTCGGCGGCAAGGTGATCGCCGAGGATCAGGCCACCGGTCAGCTCGCCAGCGCCAGCTGCACGGGCGACGCGGGCAAGTAGTTCCGCGCCGGATCGCGACCCGCCCCGAGCATCGACGAGCGATGCCCGGGGCGGTCCGTACCATCGGCTCCATGCGGATATCACCTCGTCCTCTGGCCGCCTTGCTCGCCCTGGTCGGCCTGGTGGCGGCCGGGTGCGGTTCGACCGGAACGGAACCGGTGGACGACACTGCCACGCCGATGGGCCACACCTATGTCTCCACCGAGGTCGTCGGCGACGAGATCCCGGGCGGCGGTCCGATGACGCTCGGCTTCACCGACGGCCGGATCTCGGCGAACTCGGGCTGCAACTCCGCGGGCGGCACCGTCGACCTGAGCAACCACATCCTGCACACCTCGCCACTGGCGAGCACCCTGATGGCCTGTCCCGGCGACCGCGAACGCGCCGACGCCTGGCAGAGCGACTTCCTCGAATCCGACCCCACCTGGCGCCTCGACGGTGATCGGCTGACGCTGACGGGCAAGTCCGTCACCATCCATCTCACCGACAAGAAGGTCGTCACTCCCGACAAGCCCCTGACCGGCACCGCGTGGGTGGTCACCACCATGCTCACCCCGGACGCGCAGATCCGCTCGACCACGCTCGACGAGCTGAGCCCGAATCTCACCATCGGTGACGGCGGCACCGTCAACGGCTCGGCGGGCTGCAACCGGATCACCGGCACCGCGGGCGTCGGCCCCGGCGACGCGGTGAATTTCGCCGTCGCCACCACCAAGATGATGTGTGCGCCGGAGGTGATGGAGGTCGAGCAGAACGTGCTGCGCGCGCTGGACGGCCGAACCAGCGCCACCATCGACGCCGACACCCTCACCCTGCGCAACGACAACGGCTACGGCCTCATCCTGCACGCGCGGTAGCCGCCCGCGTTCACGAGAAGCGAAGGGCCGGAAACCACTCGGTTTCCGGCCCTTCGGTGTTCAGTGCCCGATCAGGGCAGCGGACCGCCCGCGGCGATCGCCGACAGGGTGGCGAACTCGTCACCCTTGAGCGAAGCACCGCCGACCAGCGCGCCGTCGATATCGGTCTGCCGGATCAGCTCGCCGATGTTCTTGGCGTTCACCGAGCCGCCGTAGAGCACGCGCACGCCGGCGGCGACCTCCGGGGAAGCCAGCTTCTCCAGCTCGCCGCGGATCGCGCCGCAGACTTCCTGCGCGTCGGCCGCCGAGGCGACCTTGCCGGTGCCGATGGCCCAGACCGGCTCGTAGGCGATGACGACCTGCGAAATCTGTTCCGCCGTCAGACCTTTGAGCGAACCTCGCAACTGCTCGAGGTTGTACTCGACGTGCGTGCCCGCCTCGCGGACGCCGAGACCCTCACCGATGCAGACGATCGGGGTGATCTCGTTCTTCAGCGCCTGCTTGGCCTTGGCCAGCACGGTCGCGTCGTCCTCGAGGTGGTACTGACGACGCTCCGAGTGCCCGACGACCACGAAGGTGCAGCCGAGCTTGGCCAGCATGGACCCGCTGATCTCGCCGGTGTAGGCACCGGAGTCGTGCGCCGAGACATCCTGGGCGCCGTAGGTGATCAGGAGCTTGTCGCCGTCGACGATCGACTGCACACTGCGCAGATCGGTGAACGGCGGGATCACCGTCACGTCGACCTTCGCGAAGTACTTCTCGGGCAGCGCGAACGCCACCTTCTGCACCAGCGAGATGGCCTCGAGGTGGTTGAGGTTCATCTTCCAGTTGCCCGCGATGAGCGGTTTACGTGCTGCCATCGCTCAGCCCTCCAACACCGAAATACCGGGCAGCTCTTTGCCTTCCAGGTATTCCAGGGAAGCGCCGCCACCGGTGGAGATGTGGGAGAAGCCGTCATCGGGCAGACCGAGCGCACGCACGGCGGCCGCCGAGTCGCCGCCGCCGACGACCGTGAACGCACCCTTGGAGGTAGCGGTGACGATGGCTTCGGCGACACCACGGGTACCCGCGGCGAACTTCTCGAACTCGAACACGCCCATCGGGCCGTTCCAGAACACCGTCTCGGCCTCGGTCAGCAGCGCTGCGAATCGCGACACCGACTCGGGGCCGATGTCCAGGCCGAGCCAGCCGTCGGGGATCTCGGTCGACGCGACGGTCTCGGTGTCGGCGTCGGCCGCGAACTTGTCGGCCACCACGATGTCGACCGGCAGGTGCAGCACGTCGCCGAAGCGCTCGAGCAGATCCTTGCAGGTGTCGATCATCTCGGCCTGCAGCAGCGAGCCGCCGACCGGAAGACCTTGCGCGGCAAGGAAGGTGAAGCACATGCCGCCGCCGATCACCAGGGTGTCGACCTTGGGGGCCAGCGCCTCGATCACCGCGAGCTTGTCGGAGACCTTGGAGCCACCGAGCACCACCGCGTACGGGCGGGCCGGGTCCTGGGTGAGCTTCTGCAGCACCTCGACCTCGGCCGCGACCAGCGTGCCCGCGTAGTGCGGGAGCTGCTGGGCCACGTCGTAGACCGACGCCTGCTTGCGGTGCACCACGCCGAAACCGTCGGAGACGAACGCACCGTCGTCGCCGACCAGCTCGACGAACGCCGCGGCGAGCTTGGCCCGCTCCGACTCGTCCTTGCTGGTCTCGCGCGGATCGAAGCGCACGTTCTCCAGCAGCAGCACGTCGCCGTCGGTGAGGCCCTCCGAGCGCGAGAGCGCGTCGTAGCCCACCACGTCACCGGCCAGCTGGACATTGCGACCCAGCAGCTCGGCCAGTTTCGCCGCCACCGGGGCGAGCGAGAACTTGGCATCGGGCTCACCCTTGGGGCGGCCCAGGTGTGCCATCACGACCACCTTGGCGCCGGCCTCGACCAGCGCCTGAATCGTGGGCACCGAGGCGATGATGCGGCCCGGGTCGGTGATCTGACCGTTGTCGTCGAGGGGAACGTTCAGGTCGGAGCGCACGAGCACGCCCCGACCCTCGACACCCTCGGCCAGGAGATCCTGCAGTGTCTGAACTGTCATCGCGGTCAGAGCGACTTGCCGACGAGATCGACCAGGTTGGCCAGCCGGTTCGAGTAGCCCCACTCGTTGTCGTACCAGGAGACGACCTTGACCTGGTTGTCGATGACCTTGGTCAGCGGCGCGTCGTAGATCGACGAGTGCGGGTCGGTGACGATGTCACTGGACACGATCGGGTCCTCGTTGTACTTGAGGATGCCCTTCATCGGGCCCTCGGCGGCGGCCTTCATCGCGGCGTTGATCTCTTCGATGGTGGCCGGCTTCGCCAGGGTGGCGGTGAGGTCGGTGACCGAGCCCGTCGGAACCGGAACGCGCAGCGCGTAGCCGTCGAGCTTGCCCTGCAGCTCGGGCAGCACCAGGCCGATGGCCTTGGCGGCACCGGTGCCGGTGGGCACGATGTTCAGGGCAGCGGCGCGGGCGCGACGCAGGTCCTTGTGCGGCGCGTCCTGCAGGTTCTGATCCTGGGTGTAGGCGTGAATGGTGGTCATCAGACCGTTCACGATGCCGAACGAGTCGTTGAGCACCTTGGCGATCGGGCCGAGGCAGTTCGTGGTGCACGACGCGTTGGAGATGATGTTCTGGCTGCCGTCGTACTTGTCGTCGTTGACGCCCATCACGATGGTGATGTCGTCGCCGGTGGCAGGCGCGGAGATGATGACCTTCTTGGCGCCGGCGGACAGGTGGCCCTTGGCCTTCTCCGCGGCGGTGAAGATGCCGGTCGACTCGACGACCACGTCGACGTTCAGGTCGGCCCACGGCAGTGCCGAGGGGCCTTCCTTGATCGCGAGCGCCTTGATGCGCTGCTCGCCGACCACGATGGTGTCGCCCTCGACGGAGACGTCCTGCGGCAGACGACCCAGGATCGAGTCGTACTTCAGCAGGGTGGCGAGGGTGTTGATGTCGGTGAGGTCGTTGACCGCGACGATCTCGATATCGGTCTCGCCGACGGCCTTCAGCGCCTCCACCGCACGGAAGAAATTACGTCCGATACGACCGAAGCCGTTGATACCTACCCGGACAGTCACGTTATCGCTCCTCAGCTTTCAAGCGGATTCATTCCGACGGTAACCACAGTAGTAGCCGCGCCAGCCTTCACGACAGCCACCTGTGAGTTGTGAGCTCCCCGGCCTCAGGCCTGCGGAGACCCCAGAATAGAGGGCAGAGCGGTCATGTATGACCGCTCTGCACTAATCGTCGGATTCGCCACACCTTTCGGCGTGCGGAGTCTGTTGCTGTTCCTACTACGCGTCGTCGAGCAGCTCCGCTGTCACCGCGGACTCGGTATCGGGGATGCCGAGATCCTTGGCGCGCCGGTCGGCCATCGACAGCAATCGCCGGATCCGGCCCGCGACAGCATCTTTGGTCATCGGCGGATCGGCCAGCTGACCGAGTTCCTCCAGGGAGGCCTGCCGATGCTGCACCCGCAGCCTGCCCGCCGCGGCGAGATGCTCGGGAACATCGTCGGCGAGGATCTCGAGCGCCCGTTCGACCCGAGCCGCCGCCGCGACGGCCGCGCGCGCCGAACGACGCAGGTTCGCGTCGTCGAAGTTGGCGAGCCGGTTGGCGGTGGCCCGCACCTCGCGACGCATCCGACGTTCTTCCCAGGTGAGCCTGGTGTCCTGCGCGCCCATCCGGGTGAGCAGGGCGCCGATCGCCTCGCCGTCACGCACCACGACCCGGTCCGTGCCGCGCACTTCCCGCGCCTTGGCGGTGATGCCGAGCCTGCGCGCCGCGCCGACCAGTGCCAATGCCGCCTCCGGACCGGGGCAACTCACCTCGAGCGCCGAGGAACGACCCGGCTCGGTGAGCGAGCCGTGCGCGAGAAACGCGCCACGCCATGCCGCTTCGGCGTCACCGATGCTGCCGCCGACCACCTGCGCGGGCAGCCCGCGCACGGGGCGGCCGCGCACATCGAGCAATCCGGTCTGGCGCGCCAGCGCCTCGCCTTCCTTCGACACGCGCACCACGTAGCGGGAAGTCTTGCGTAGCCCACCCGCGCCGAGCACATGCACATCGGAGCCGTATCCGTACAGCTCGAAAATCTCTCTGCGCAGTCGCCGGGCGATGGACCCCATGTCCACCTCGGCTTCCACGATCACCCTGCCCCCCACGATGTGCAGACCGCCCGCAAACCGCAGCAACGCCGACAGCTCCGCTTTACGTGAGCTGACCTGCGACACCACGAGCCTGCTCAGCTCGTCCTTCACCTCGGCTGTCATCGCCACGAGACGCGCTCCTTTCCCACCGACCCCGAACGCTCATCTGGAACACTGTGCACATCTGAGGCACCGTGCCGTCTCTCGAATCGAAGCCCAGTCAGTTGCGGCCGCGGCGACCGGACCAGCTGATCCAGTGCGGCGGCAAGTTTTCCGGGATGATGCCGATCCGTTCCCGGCTCGGCGACATCGCAGAACGTTACCCGTGCCCGCAACTGTTCGGCGGCTCTTGCCACATGTTCCCGTTGCCGCCCCTCCGGCACCGACGCCGAGTCGACGAGCACATCGTCGACCGCGAAATCCGGTGCGTGCTGGGACAATACATGCAGATGGCGCTCCGCGGAAAAGCCGGCTGTCTCGCCGGGCTCCGCCGCCAGATTCAGCACGAGCACCTTGCGTGCCCGCGTGCGCACCAGCGCCGCGTGCAGTTGCGGCACCAGGACATGCGGAATGACGCTGGTGAACCACGAACCCGGTCCCAGCACAACAACATCCGCGTCGTCGATCGCCGAGGTCGCCTCGGGGCTGGCGGGCGGATCGGACGGAATCAGCCGCACCCGCCGGACCTTACCCGGCGTGGTCGCCACCGCAACCTGACCGCGCACGCACCGGCCGATCCGCGGGTCCGACTCCAGGCCCGATACTTCGGCCTCGATGTCGAGCGGAATCGGCGACATCGGCAGCACCCGGCCGGTGATCCGCAGCAGCCTGCCCACCTCGTCGAGCGCGGCCACCGGATCACCGAGGATATCGGTGAGTCCGGCCAGGATCAGATTGCCCACCGAGTGCCCGGCGAGCGCACCGGTGCCGCCGAAGCGGTGCTGCACCGTCGTGGTCCACACCCCGTCGGCGTCATCGGACAGCGCTGCCAGGGCCATCCGCAGATCACCCGGCGGCAGCATGCCCAGCTCGGCGCGCAGCCGACCGGAGGACCCACCGTCGTCGGCGACGGTGACGACGGCGGTGATCCGCCTCGTCAGCCTGCGCACGGCCGTCAATGTCGCGTACAGCCCATGTCCGCCGCCCAGCGCGACGACGGCTGGGTCGGCTTCGATTCCACTCATTCGCGCCCCAGATCCCGGTGGACGACGCGCACGACGTCCACCGCCACGTGCCCGGTATCGGCGCCGATGCGCTCACCCAGTGCCTCAGCGATAGCGACGCTGCGATGTTTGCCGCCGGTGCACCCGACTGCCACGGTCATGTATCGCTTCCCCTCTTGGCGGTATCCGGTCGTCGTCAGGTCGACCAGGTGTTTGCCGGTCTGCAGGTAGTCCCGCGCACCCGGCCTGGACAGCACGTAGTCGCTGACCACCGACTCCTGTCCTGTGTGTTCCCGCAATTCCGGAATCCAATGCGGGTTGGGCAGGAATCGCACGTCCAACACCATGTCGGCGTCGAGGGGAACACCGTACTTGAAGCCGAAGGACTGCACAGTCAGTTGCAGTGCGGCTGGCGCGCCCGCGCCGTATGCCTCCTCCAGCTTGCGGTGCAGCTGGTGGATCGAGAGCTCGGTGGTGTCGATGACGAGGTCGGCGGCCCCCTTGACCGGGGCCAGCCTGGCTCGTTCGGCGGTCAGACCGGCCGAGAGCGTCCCATCGGGGCTGTCGCTCTGCAGCGGATGACGGCGCCGGGCGAAGCCGAACCGCCGGATCAGCACGTCGTCGGAGGCCTCGAGGAACAGCACTCTGGTGCGGATGCCGGCGCCGCGCAACTGCTCGGTGACACCGGAGAGCTCGCCGGTGAAGAACCGGCTGCGCACGTCCATGACCAGCGCGAGCCGCCGGATCGGCGGGTCGGCCGCGGCGCCCAGCTCGATCATTCGCCCGATCAGCTCGGGCGGTAGGTTGTCGGTCACGTACCAGCCGAGGTCCTCCAGCACGCGCGCGGCAGTGCCGCGGCCTGCGCCGGACAAGCCGGTCACGATGACCACTTCTACTGGTTGCTGTGTGTCGGTGACCGTCCCGGATTGCCCGGGTGCCGCCCCCGCATTGTTATTCGATTCGACGCGTGTCATGTCCTACCGGATCCGTTTCTGGGTGCCTTTCGATCATCCCGCACCGGTTCGGGTATCGGGCGCAGACACACAACGTACGGCACACGCAATGTTGCGTCCTGCGATACCGGCCGTCGGCGGGTTACGGACTGTTGAGTGCCGCGAGCACCGCTTTCGCCGTCGAGACCCCGATACCGGGCACCGAGGTGATCTCCTCGACAGTCGCGTCCTTGATTCTGGCGACCGAGCCGAAGTGGGTGACCAAGGCGGTTCGCCTCGTCTCACCGAGGCCCGGCACCGAATCCAGCGCCGACGCCGTCATCCGGCGTGAGCGTTTGCTGCGGTGGAAGGTGATGGCGAAGCGGTGGGCTTCATCGCGCACGCGTTGCAGCAGGAACAGCGCCTCGCTGTTGCGCGGCATGATCACCGGGTCGGCTTCGCCGGGCACCCAGACTTCTTCGAGGCGTTTGGCCAGACCGATCACCGCGACATCGGTGATGCCGAGTTCGTCGAGGACCTCGGCGGCGGCGGCGACCTGGGGTGCGCCGCCGTCGACGACGTAGAGGTTGGGCGGGTAGGCGAAGCGGCGCGGTCGGCCGGTGGTGGGGTCGATGCCGGGGCGTGAGGCGGGTTCGTCGACCTCGTCGGGTTCGATCTCGACGGGTTGTTCGCGGTCGCGGGCGAGCCGGGCGAAGCGGCGGCGGGTCACCTCGGCGATGCTGCCGACATCGTCGGAGCGGCCGTCGCCCGCGGCTTCCTTGATCGCGTAGTGGCGGTAGTCGGACTTGCGGGCCAGGCCGTCTTCGAAGACCACCAGCGAGGCGACGACGTCGGTGCCCTGCACGTGGCTGATGTCGACGCATTCGATCCGCAGCGGGGCGCTGTCGAGTTCGAGTGCGTCCTGAATGTCTTGCAGCGCTTGTGATCTCGACGTAAGGTCACCGGCCCGGCGGAGCTTGTGCTGAGCCAGCGCCTCGGCGGCGTTGCGCTGCACCGTCTCGGCGAGAGCCTTCTTGTCGCCGCGCTGCGGGATGCGCAGCGAGACCGCGGAGCCGCGCATCTTGCTGAGCCACTCCCCGATCTCCTCGGCGTCGGCGGGCAGTTCGGGGACCAGCACTTCCCGCGGGACGACGATGGCGGCGTCACCGTTCTGGTCCGCCATGGCGGCCTGCTCGCCGTAGAACTGGGTGAGGAACTGTTCCACCAGGGCAGCCATCTCGGTTCCCGATTCCGCGACATCGAGCGCGTCACCGGATTTGTCGACGACCCAGCCGCGCTGGCCGCGGACGCGTCCGTCGCGGACGTGGAAGATCTGGACCGCGGCTTCCAGTTCGTCGGTGGCGAAGGCGATCACATCGGCGTCGGTGCCGGTGCCGAGCACCACGGCCTGCTTTTCGAGGGCGCGGCGCAGTGCCTGCACATCGTCGCGCAAGCGGGCGGCGTTCTCGAAGTCGAGGTCTTCGGCGGCCTCGTGCATGCGGCGTTCGAGTGCGCGCACCATCTTGTCGGTCTTGCCGGACAGGAAGTCGCAGAAGTCCTCGACGATCTGGCGGTGCTCGTCGGCGCTGACCCGGCCCACGCACGGCGCGGAACACTTGTCGATATAGCCGAGCAGGCACGGACGCCCGATCTGGCTGTGCCGCTTGAAGACTCCGTTGGAGCAGGTTCGCGCGGGGAACACCCGCAGCAGCAGGTCGAGGGTCTCGCGAATCGCCCAGGCGTGCGCGTAAGGACCGAAGTAGCGCACGCCCTTCTTGCGCGCGCCCCGGTAGACGAACAGTCGCGGATACTCCTCGTTGAGGGTCACCGCGAGCACCGGATAGGTCTTGTCGTCGCGGTATCGGACGTTGAATCGCGGATCGAATTCCTTGATCCAGTTGTACTCGAGCTGCAGCGCCTCCACCTCGGTGGACACCACCGTCCACTCGACAGCGGCCGCCGTGGTGACCATCTGCTTGGTGCGCGGATGCAACGAGTACACATCGGCGAAGTAGGAGTTCAGCCGACTGCGCAGACTCTTCGCCTTACCCACATAGATGACCCGCCCGTGCACGTCCCGGAACTTGTACACACCGGGTTCGACGGGAATCGTGCCCGGCGCCGGCCGGTACGTCGCGGGATCTGCCACCCATCCAGCCTAGCGAGGGGCCCCGACAGGTCCGCACTGCCGAGGTATCAACCGGCGCAGCAGCCCTACACGGACGAGCGAGGTCGCCGGGGTGAGCTGTGCGACTGCCTGTGTAGCGTGAGGGCTCGGATTATGTGCCCGAAAGGACGTCCGATGAGCAATGCCGCCGCCCTGCCGCAAACCGGTGACGACCTGTACGACGACGAGGTGTCCCCGCACGGAGTCATGCCGGGGACGGTGCGCGGAGCGCGGCTGATCGCCGCGGTCGCCACCGCCGTCGGTGTCGTGCTGATCGCGATCACGGTGGCGCTGGGCGGCTCGCTCGGCGCGCTGCTCGCCGGGTATCTGCCGTCCTTCGCGCTGGTTCCGCTGGTGCTGCTGTTCCGGCAGGGCGGTGATCTGGTGCGCAAGGCGGCGATCGGGGTCGCGGTGCTGGCGTGCCTGGTGTCGTCGACGGGCATTCTCACCGGGCTGCCGCCGGGGGTGGTCGGCGTCGTCGCCAACGGCGCGGTCGCGGCGATGCTCCTTCGGCCTTCTGCCCGGACCTGGTTCACCCGCCAACGCTGACCTGCGCCTCGGCCGGTTCACCCGACCGCGCGCATCCGCCGGCCGTCGGGCGGGACTGTCTGCCGGCGATCCGGCCACAGGCGCTCAGTCGGCGGTTCGGATGCCGTGTTCGGCGAGGGCGTCGATGAGCGCGCGCGGGCGGTCGGGGGTGGGTAGCGGGTCGACGAGGGCGAAGCGGGCGCCGAGGGCGGTGGCGCCGCCGTCTGCCTCGGCGCTGTCGCCGATCATGAGGACGCGGTCGGGGGTGACGCCGAGGCGGTCGGTGGCGTCGCGGAAGATCTGCGGGTTCGGTTTGATGGCACCTATCTCGAAGGACAGCGTCATCGAGCCGATGAGGTCGGTCCAGCCGTGTTTCGCGAAGGCGGGCCGGATGTCGTAGGCGATATTGCTGACGATGCCGATCGGGATTCCCTGAGCAGCAAGCGATTCCAGGACGGTGCCCGTGTCGGGATAGGGGGTCCAGGCGAGCGGGTCGGTGAGGCGTTCGTAGAGCCGGATCGCCTGGGCCTCGGGAACGTCGGAGCCACGCAGCACCTCCAGGTAGGCATACCGGTGCAGGGCGGGGTCGAGATCGCGGTTGTCCCAGGCATGTTGGCCCGCGGCGTCGAAGGTCATGAATTGTTCGACCGGCGCGGTCATCCGGCGCATCACTTCGGCTTTCGCCGCCACGTCGAACGGCGTCCCGTCGTCCCCGACCAGTTCGTGAGCCCAGGTCCGGTCGTCCTCCAGGCGGAAGACCGTGCCGGAGAAGTCGAACAGCACCGCGTCGATGTCCATGGCAGCCAGGGTAGCGAGACGAAGACAGTGCGCCCGGCGGAAATCGGCCGGGTAACCCAGGATTCGTGTGCCGGCCATCCGGCCGTCGCGGCTGGACAGGGGCACACGGCGAGCCCCCGGCGGAAAAAGATCGAATCGCGTCGTACCGCCGGGTTACCCTGGCTGGATGACGCCAAGGCGACGGACGTGGATCGGGGCCACGACGGCCGCAGTGCTCGCGGTGGGGGTACTGGCCGGATGTTCGACAGACGAGAAAACGGCCGCGGAATGCACGAGCACGCCCAACGGCACTCCTGTGTCCGCGGCGCCCGCCACCGGCACCGGGGCGCCGACCTCGCAGAATCTCAGCACCAACCCTGAGATCGCGTCGGGCTATCGCTCGGATATGACCGCGGTGCGCACCAGCACCTACGCGGTGTCGACCGCCAACCCGATCGCCACCGAGGCCGCGTGCCGGGTACTGCGGGCGGGTGGCACCGCAGCCGACGCCCTGGTCACCGCACAGGCAGTACTCGGTCTGGTCGAGCCACAAGCTTCCGGCATCGGCGGCGGCGCCTTCCTGGTGCACTACGACGCGAAGTCGCGCACGGTCGACACCTACGACGGCCGCGAGACCGCTCCTGCCGCGGCGACCGAGAACTATCTGCGCTGGGTCAGCGACACCGACCGCACCGAACCCGCACCGAATACCCGGGCCAGCGGTCGCTCCATCGGCGTGCCCGGAGTGCTGCGGATGCTCGAACTCGCCCATTCCGAACACGGGATGAGCGCCTGGAAGGAGCTGTTCGATCCCGCGATCAGCCTGTCCGACAACGGTTTCGAGATCAGTCCGCGACTGGCAGGCCAGATCGCCGAATCCGCGAAAGACCTGGCCGCCGACGAGGCCGCACGTGGCTACTTCCTCGAAGCCGATGGCTCGCCCAAGAAGTCGGGCACCCTCCTCACCAATCCGGCGCTGGCGAAAACGCTCTCGGCGATCGCGACCGACGGCGCGAAGGCCTTCTACAGCGGCGCCATCGCCCAGGACATCGTCGAGGCGGCGGGCAGCACGGCGGGCGGCCGTACCCCCAGTGCGCTGACCACCACCGACCTGGCGAATTACGAGGCGAAGAAGCGCACGGCGCTGTGCACCGGGTACCGCAAGTACGAACTGTGCGGCATGCCCGCGCCGTCCTCGGGCGGCAGCACCGTCGCGGCGACGCTGGGCATTCTCGCCAATTTCGATCTCCCCGCGCTGCGCCCACAGGAGCTCGACGCCAACGGCGGGCGGCCCGACGCGCAGGCCGTGCACCTGATCTCCGAAGCGGAGCGACTGGCCTACGCCGATCGCAACAAGTACGTCGCCGACCCGGATTTCGTTCCGCTGCCGGGTAATTCGGCGCTCTCGCTCGTGCACCCGCAATACCTCAAGGAACGGTCGACGCTGATCGACCCGCAGCGCAGCATGGGTACCGCCAAGCCCGGCAACCTCGGGCCGGTCCCCCTCGGCAACGGTCCACAGCCGCCCGAACACGGCACCAGTCACATCTCCGTCATCGACAAGTACGGCAACGCCGCCGCCATGACCACGACGGTCGAATCGGCGTTCGGGTCTTTCCATCTCGTCGACGGATTCGTGCTCAACAATCAGCTCACCGACTTCGCCGCCGACCCGGTCGACCCCGACGGGACACCCGTGGCCAACCGCCTCCAGCCCAACAAGCGCCCACGCAGTTCGATGGCCCCGACCCTGGTGTTCGATCGTGACGATCGGGGCGACCGTGGCGAACTGAAGCTCGTCACGGGGTCACCCGGTGGTTCGGTGATCATCCAGTTCGTCGTGAAAACGCTGGTCAATGTGCTGGATTGGGGTCTCGACCCGCAACAGGCGGTCTCCGGGGTGTCGTTCGGCGCGGGCAATACGCCGGTCACCGGCGTCGGCGGTGAGCACCCGGACATCAATGCGACCGACAACGGCGACCACGATCCCCTGGTCGAGAAGCTGCGGGCAATGGGCCATCAGGTGTCGGTAGCACCGCAGTCCAGCGGGCTCAGCGCCCTGCAGCACGACGGCAAGGACGGCTGGATCGGCGGTGCGGATCCGCGCCGCGAGGGAGCGGTCCTCGGCGATACCCGCTGATGCGCTGGTCTGTGCGTCACTACTCGGTGGCGCACAGACAGCAGCGTTGCCGGCAATCAGTCGGCTCCAGGTGCCGACCGCTCAGCGAAGTCAGTCCCGCGGGGCGTAGCGGGCGCCGAGTTCGCGGACGCGCTCGATGGCGTCGGCGGCGTGGGTCTTGTCGTTGGAACGGATCGCCAGCATCGGGACGTAATCGTCGTCGGCCAGTTCGAGGCGGGCCCATGCCTTGCGGTCCGGGAAGGACACGCCACGGATGTAGGCCCACGGGTACACCTGCTCGCCCAGGATATTGCGCACCCCGACACCCTGGCTGCCCGCGCGCACTCGCGGACGGGTGAGCATCAGTACCGCGCCCGCCCCGACCACCCCGATCAGGATCATCGCGACCTGATCGGCGACCCGGAAGTTCACCCCGGTCGACCCGGTGCGCAGCAGCAGCCCACCCGCGGTGAACGCGACGAGGATGACGATCGCGACCACGATGGCGGTACGGGTCGCCCGGCGCGGACGCACCTGGAACTCCCAGCCCGCGTCGGGCTGAGGAGCGCTACGACGCCAGGTCCGCACCACCGGCACGGTCACACCGATCGCAGTGCGCGCAAGGTGAGCGCGGCGTCGAGAGCGGCGGCGCAGGCCTGTTCGCCCTTGTCCTCCGCCGAACCGGGCAGCCCGGCCCGATCGCGCGCCTGCTCCTCGTCGTTCGTCGTGAGCACACCGTTGGTGACGGGGGTGGCCGCATCGAGCGACACCCGGGTCAGCCCGGCCGTCACCGCATCGCACACGTACTCGAAATGCGGTGTGCCACCACGGATCACGACGCCCAGAGCCACCACGGCGTCGTGCGTGCGCGCCAGCTCCTGCGCGACGACCGGCAACTCCATCGCACCGGCGCAGCGCACCACGGTCACATGTTCGACGCCGGCTTCCTTGGCCACCCGTTCGGCATTCGCCACGAGGGTGTCGCAGATCTCGGTGTGCCACCGCGAGGCGACGATGCCGAGTTTGACGTCTTTGGCCTGCGCCAGCGCGAAGCTCGGGACACCTGTACCGCTCATCGTTGCCGCCTTTCGTACGAAATGATCACTGCGCGGTTTCGCCGAGGTCGAGATCGTCGAGACCGACCAGGTCGTGGCCCATCCGATCCCGCTTGGTGCGCAGATAGTGCAGGTTCTCGGCATTGGCGCGCAACGGCATCGGGACGCGCTCGGTGATCGCGAGACCGTAGCCGTCGAGGCCGACCCGCTTGGCCGGATTGTTGGTGAGCAGGCGCATCGAGCGGATGCCGAGATCGACCAGGATCTGCGCGCCGGTGCCGTAGTCACGGGCGTCGGCGGGCAGACCGAGATCGAGGTTGGCGTCGACGGTGTCGCGACCGGTGTCCTGCAACTGGTAGGCCTGCAGCTTGTGCATCAGGCCGATGCCACGGCCCTCGTGCCCGCGCATGTAGAGGACGACGCCGCGCCCCTCCTGATCGACCATCTCCAGTGCCGCGTCGAGCTGCGGGCCGCAATCGCAGCGCAGCGAGCCGAAGACGTCACCGGTCAGGCATTCCGAGTGCACCCGCACCAGTACGTCCTCGCCGTCACCGATGTCGCCGCGCACCAGCGCGACGTGCTCGGCATCGTCGAAGATGCTCTGGTAGCCCACGGCCTTGAAATCGCCGTGAGCGGTCGGAATACGGGCCTCGGCCACCCGCACGACATGCTTCTCGTGCTTGCGCCGCCAGGCGATCATGTCGGCGATCGAGATCATCGCCAGGTTGTGTTCGTCGGCGAATACGCGCAGCTCGTCGGTACGGGCCATGTGCCCGTCGTCCTTCTGGCTGACGATCTCGCAGATCACGCCCGCGGGACGCAACCCGGCCATCCGCGCCAGATCGACCGCGGCCTCGGTGTGGCCGGGCCTGCGCAGCACGCCGCCGTCCTTGGCGCGCAGCGGCACCACATGGCCGGGGCGGGTGAACTCGTCGGCCTTGGCCTGCGCGCTGGCCAGCAGGCGCATGGTGACGGCCCGGTCGGCGCCGGAGATGCCGGTGGTGATGCCCTCGCGCGCATCCACCGAGACGGTGTAGGCGGTGCCGTGCTTGTCCTGGTTCATCGCGTACGCCGGCGGCAGGCCGAGCCGGTCGCAGTCGTCGGCGGTCAACGGCACGCAGATGTAGCCGGAGGTGTAGCGGATCATGAACGCGACCAGCTCCGGGGTGGCCTTCTCGGCCGCGAAGATGAGATCGCCTTCGTTCTCCCGGTCCTCGTCGTCGATGACGACAACAGCCTTGCCGGCCGCGATATCGGCGACCGCGCGCTCGATGCTGTCCAACCTGGTCACGTCTGCTTGCTCCGTATATTTGGCGGCCGGGGCCGCGGGTTTCTCGGCCCGGTGGGCCTCGATCTTCCCTCCCGGCGGGCACTCCTTCGTCGCACCCTCTGGTCGGTCCAGATCGAGGCGGCCGAGAAACTGCCCTGGGGGATGGCAATGACTTCCTACATTACGGCGTGGCCTCGGGGTGTTCGGTGAGGCCCGGCGCCGATCGGTGTCAGCCTCGCTGGGCGAGGCGCTCCACGTACTTGGCGATGACGTCCACCTCGAGGTTCACGGTGGCGCCGACGGGGGCGGTGCCGAGGACGGTCAGGGCGAGGGTGGTCGGGATCAGGGAGACCTCGAACCAGTCACGGGATCCGTCGGCGTTCGGCTCGTCGTCGATGCCGAGCGCGGAGACGGTGAGGGAAACGCCGTCGACGGTGATCGAGCCCTTCTCCACCACATAGCGCGCGATGGAATCCGGCAGCGAGATCCGCACGACCTCCCAGTTCTCCGACGGGGTGCGTCGCAGCACGGCGCCGGTGCCGTCGACGTGGCCCTGTACGAGGTGGCCGCCGAGGCGGCTGTTCAATGCGGCCGCGCGCTCGAGGTTGACCGGCGATCCGGGGACCAAGCCGCCGATGCTCGAGCGCTTCAACGTCTCGTCCATGACGTCGACGGTGAAGCTGTCGCCGTCGATCACGTCGACGACGGTGAGGCAGACGCCGTTGACAGCGATCGAATCGCCGTGCCCGGCATCGGAAGTCACCAGCTTGCCGCGGATCGTCAATCGGGCGGCGTCGGTCAGCGCCTCGGTGGCCACGATCTCGCCGAGCTCCTCGACGATCCCTGTGAACATGCCTGACTCCCTTGTCGCGTCATCCGTACCCGTTGGGCCCAACAGCAGGTGAGTGGCCGCTATTCCCGCGAGGCCACCCAGCTCGTCGCACAGCCTAGTAGCGCGGCCCGTGAGCCCGGGTCGGGGGCCGAACCCGACCGCGCGCAGCCCTTGATCACCGAAAGCGATCGATAGCGCATCGTCCAGGTCGCAACCGTGTATCGACATGAAGCAACGCCGCCGTTAATCAATACGGCGGTCGGCGTTCAATCCAATTTTCGGCGAACCGATCCCCGGCATTCATCAGGCTGCCTTAGCCTGGTATTACCCGCCACTACGAACTGGAAACACGGTGAGTGTAATGCTTGCGCCCGCCGCGCCGCTGACGCAATATTGTTACGTCAACGATTCCTGCTGTTCAGCCAGATGTCGGGCCCTGGAACTGCAGGTTCTCCCGACATCATCGCCCGGAGCACAGCGGCTACCGGGAGTTCGCCCCAGGGATAGTCCACCACTCCAGGAAGACAACACTGTGGGTCACAACAGGTTCGCTATATGTGGGGGTGCCGCGTGAGCACATTGATCGATTCGACGCTGGAAATGCGCTGCGTGCGTTATCGGCGAGAACTGCACCTACCGGCCAAGATCGATTTCGATTCCCGCCGCATTCTGCTCCAGATCGGCGCGCACTACGGCGCGGTCACCATGCCCGGCGATCTGGGCGAGCGCGTCCAGGCCCGACTGCGCGAGGCCGCGATCGCGGGTCCGGTGGTCGATCATCCCCGCGCGCGGCGCTGGACGTTCCTCACCGGCCCCTGCCGCCCGGACTCCGTCACCGCGACGGCGTCGGCCGAACTGTTCCGCCTGTACGCGACCGTCGCCTGCGCGGGCAGCCAGATCGTGCTGCCCTCCCCCGACGACGAGCGCACCGGCTACCGCACCTGGGTGCAGGAACCCGAGTCCGGCGACCAGCGGCCGCCGGTGCAGGCCGTCATCGACGCGGCGCGGGCGCTGGGCACCCGCAAGCTCCGCGCCCTGTAGTTACGGCAGCCAGGCCGAGGTGGCCAGGTTGCGCAGCTTCTGCACGGCAGCACCCGGGTCGGCCGTGTTGTAGACGGCCGACCCGGCCACGAAGCAATCGATGCCGGCGGCGGCCGCCTGCTCGATGGTGTCGTCGTTGATGCCGCCGTCGATTTCGACGACCAGGTGCAGTTCGCCCGAATCGACCAGATTGCGCACGATCCGCGCCTTCTCCAGCACGCCGGGGATGAACGACTGCCCGCCGAAACCGGGTTCCACGCTCATCACCAGCAGGGTGTCGAATTCGCGCAGGATTTCCAGGTACGGCTCGATCGGGGTGTTCGGCTTCACCGACAGCCCGGCCCGCCCGCCCGCGGCGCGGATATCGCGCGCCACCGCGATCGGATCATCGGTCGCTTCGGCGTGAATGGTGACGTTGTAGGCGCCCGCCTCGGCGTAGCTCGGGGCCCAGCGGCCCGGATCGTCGATCATCAGGTGGCAATCGAACGGGATATCGGTCGCCTTCAGCAGGCTCTGCACGATCGGCAGACCCAGCGTGAGGTTCGGTACGAAGTGCCCGTCCATGACGTCGACGTGAAGCCAATCGCATCCTTCGACAGCGGCGGCCTCGGCGGCCAGATTCGCGAAGTCCGCGGACAGGATTGACGGGGCGATCATCGGCTGGGACGGACGGGAGAACGTCGGAGTGGACACAGCGCGCCAGTGTAGCGACGGCGATGGTGATTGCCCTGCCGGGATATGGGTAGCCTTCTCAGGGTGACCAATTTTTCGGCGGAACATGGGCCCTTCGGCGCCCCGGTGGAGATTCGTGTGGCAGCACAGCTGACGCAGCTGCCAATCGTGCGCGGACTGGCCGAAACACTGGTGCTACTCAGTGATTTCACCCTCGACGAGGTAGCCGACGTGCGCCTGGCCGTGGATGAGGTGTGCTCGACGATCATCGCGATCGCGGGCCCGGATACGCTGCTCACCTGCCAATTCCTCGTCGGTGACTTCGAACTCCAGGTGCGCGTCGACGGTGTCGCTGCGGCGCAGGGCATGCCGGATCAGCGCAGCTTCGGGTGGCATGTGCTGCGCACGCTCTGCGACGAGGTCATCGCCGAACAGCAGGATTTCGACGCAGGCGTGTCCGGGTACCCGACGACGGTCCGATTCCGCAGGGTCCGGGGGAAGGCATAGTGCACGGCGAGGACAACCAGCCCGACCAGCACGATCTCAGCGAACCCGACAAAACCGACTCCCCTGCCGCGGAATCGGAGAACGCCGCGGAACCGGACAAGGAAGCCCTCGAGCAGGACAGTATCGAGGAGGAGACCGAAACTCCGGAACCGGTGTCGGGGTACGACGACGTCAGCGCCTTGTTCGAGCGTCTCGCGGCGACCGAGCCGGGCAGTGTCGCGCACGCGGTCGCGCGCGATGCGCTGATCAACCGCTGCATTCCGCTGGCCGATCACATCGCCCGCAAATTCAGCGGGCGCGGCGAGCCGTTCGACGATCTGTCGCAGGTGGCGCGCGTCGGTCTGGTGCACGCGGTGGACCGGTTCGACCTGAGCCGTGGCTCGAACTTCCTGTCCTTCGCGGTGCCGACGATCATGGGCGAGGTCCGGCGATACTTCCGGGACAACACCTGGGCGATGCGAGTCCCGCGGCGCGTCAAGGAAACCCACCTGCGGATCGGCGCGGCCGTGGATCAGCTCTCGCAGCGACTGGGCCGCTCCCCCACCGCCAAGGAGATCGCCGCCGAACTCGATGTCGACCCCGACGAGGTCACCCAGGCCGTCATCGCGGGCAATGCCTATCAGCCGACGTCGATCGACGCGGCCTCGATCGGGCGCGACAGCGACGCGTCGCTGCTCGACACGCTCGGCGAGGAAGAGTCGCAGTTCGACCGGGTCGAGGAGTACATCGCGGTGCGGCCACTGCTGGCGGGCCTGCCCGAACGTGAGCGCCGCATCCTGACCATGCGATTCTTCGAGTCGATGACGCAGACACAGATCGCGTCGCAGCTGGGGATCTCGCAGATGCACGTGTCCCGGATTCTCGCGAAAACCCTGGCGCGCCTGCGCGAATTGTCCGAACGGGACTGACTCGGGGACAGGACAACGGCGTCCTCTCCTATGCACCCTGCCTCGCGCGCCGCAGCTTCGCGGGTGCGCGCAGCCACCAGGCACTGTCGAGTAGCTCGGCGAGCTGCTGTGGGTCGACCACGTCGAGGTCGATGAGGATGTACGGGTACCCGTCATAGTGCGGGGTCGTGTAGAAAGCTGGGTCGCCGGAAGCCAGCAGCGCTTCCTTCTCCGTGGGCTCACAGAGCAGCACGAGGCCGCCTTCGGCCTCATCACGCAGTCGAGCGAAGCTCTTGCCGCCGACATTCAGGCCGGGACTGCGCCACCAGGTGCCTTCCGCCACACCCGGTAGTGCCGTCGCCATCGCGACCACCTGATCCCATGTCATCGCCATACGCCGATTCTCCGCTCGGCGCTCGCTCCTCGCTTGGACGAATGGAACGGCGCCGCCCCTGCGCGGGGGACGGCGCCGTCGTACTGTCGCGGCTACTTCTTGCGCAACGTCGCCAGGAACATGGCGTCGGTGCCGTGGCGATGCGGCCACAGCTGGGCGGAGGGGCCGTCACCGAGATCGGTGACACCGGGCAGGAACTCGCGGCTGTCGAGTTCCTCGGCGCCGCTGCGGCGGACGAAATCGGCGACCACCGACACTGTTTCGGCGAGGTGCGGTGAGCAGGTCGAATACACGACGACACCACCAGGGCGCACCAGATCCCATGCGGCGGTGAGGAGTTCACGCTGCAGGGTCACCAGCTCCGCCACGTCGGCCGGAGTGCGGCGCCAGCGCGCCTCGGGGCGGCGACGCAGGGCGCCCAGGCCCGTGCACGGCGCGTCGACGAGGACGCGGTCGTAGCCGGGGGTCAGGCCACTGTCGCGACCGTCCGCGACATGCACGGTGACGGGCAGACTCCGGGTGGCTTTGCGAACCAGTTCGGCACGGTGCTCGGCCGGTTCGACAGCGTCGACGGTGAACAGGTCGATCGCGGCGAGCGCGCCGAGCAAGGCCGCCTTACCGCCGGGACCTGCGCAGAGATCGAGCCAGCGACCCTTGTCGGGGCCCTCCAGCGGCGCACGCGTGAGAGCGAGCGCGACCAGCTGGCTGCCCTCGTCCTGGACGGAGGCGATGCCGTCACGGACCGGTTCCAGCAGACCGGGATCGCCGCCGTCGAGATACACCGCGTACGGGGACCAGCGGCCCTCCTCACCGCCGGTGACCAGCGCCAGCTCTTCCGAGGTGATCTCGCCGGGCCGGGCGACCAGGTGCACGACCGGGCGTTCGTCATCGGCTTTCAGGAGTGCGTCCAGCTCACCCGCCTGCGCGCCGAGCGCGTCGGCGAAGGACTGGGCGATCCATTTCGGATGCGCGTGCTCGAAGGCGAGTTTGCCGACCGGGTCGGCGGGGGCCAGCTCGGCGATCCACTCCTCGGCGGTCTTCTCCCCCGCTCGCCGCAACACCGCGTTGACGAAACCGGCACGGCCCTGGCCGAATTCGGCACTGGCCAGGTCGACGGAGGTGTCGACGGCGGCGTGCGCGCTGGTACGGGTCCGCAGCAACTGGTAGACGCCGAGGCGCAGGATGTCGAGGATGGGGCCGTCGATCTCGTCGACCGGGCGGCCCGCGCATGCCGAGATCACCGCGTCGAGCTGCCCCTGCGAACGGCTGGCGCCGTAGGTGAGCTCGGTCGCGAACGCGGCGTCGCGCCCGCTGATCTTGCGCTCGCGCAACAGTTTCGGCAGCGCGAGGTTGGCATAGGCGTCGCGCTCACGCACGGCCCGCAGCACATCGAGGGCGACTTCGCGCGCGGGGTCCACGGGCTCGCCGCGGCGCTTGCGCGGACTGGGCACACTGGGATCGGGACGCTCGGGACGACGCTGAGCGGGCGCTTTGCCCGCCGGCGCACCAGCATCCCGGTTGCCCGCACCACGGCCACGCGAGTCTCCTACGCGCGCACCACGATCGGGACGTGACGCGCCACGGTCGGACCGTCCCGCACCGGAACGTGCCGCGTTGCCACGGTCACCGCGCTGGTCCGCCGAGTCACGGCCCTGAGCCTGCTCGTTCGCGCCGCCGAAGCCAGGGCGGTCGTCGGCACGACGAGGTGCCTCGGAGCGCGGGGCGTCGTCGCGTCGAGCGCCCGCGTCACGTCCTTGCGCCCGGTCACTCGCGCCGCGACCGAATCCGGGGCGGTCGTCTTCGCGGCGGGGCGCGCCGGAGCGCGGAGCATCGTCGCGTCGATTGCCCGCGTCGCGACCCTGCGCGCCGCGAGCGAAACCGGGGCGGTCGTCGGCGCGGCGGGGCGCGCCGGATCGGGCGCCCCCGGGGCGGTCGTCGCGGCGGGGGCGGTCGGAGCGATCCGTCCAGCGGTCGCCGTCCGCGCGCGGGGTGGTGGTGCCCTTCGCGGCGCGGGCGGCCCAGCCGCCGTCGACGTTCTTGCCGGTGATCTTGCGGTCGTCGCGGGGGCTACCGCCGCGCGGCTCGCCAGACTTTCCGGTCGGTTTGCGATCCTCGCGGGGGCTCACACCCTTCGCGGCGTCGGCTTCACGGCGACGGCGGCGGTCCGAGGCACTCATCCGATCACCGTGCCGGGCGCGAGGCGGGCGCCACGCGCCCAGTCCAGGGCGTTCATCATCTTCTTGCCGGGCGGCTGGACCTGACCCAGGCGGACCGCTGTGGTCGATGTTCCGACGAAGACGCCGGATTTGCGCACCTCGATCTCGCGTTCGGGCAAGGTTTCCTCCACCATTTCCACCGGGCCGAGTTTGAGGCGCAGCCCGTTCACCTCGGTCCACGCGCCGGGCGCCGGGGTGACGGCGCGAATGTGGCGGTGGATGGCGAGCGCGGGTTCGTCGAACCCGATCCGCCCGGCTTCCACGGTCACCTTCGGTGCGTAGGTCACGCCGTCATGGGATTGCGGAATCGCTTGCAGCGAACCGTCTTCCACGCCGTCCAGGGTTTTCTCGAGCAGCACGGCACCCGCTTCGGCGAGCCGGGCCAGCAGTTCGCCCGCGGTGTCGGTGAGCCCGATCTTCTCGGTCATCACCCCGTACACCGGGCCCGTATCGAGGCCTGCTTCGATCAGGAACGTCGACGCGCCGGTCATGTCATCACCGGCGTCGATGGCCGCCTGCACGGGAGCCGCCCCGCGCCAGGCGGGCAGCAGCGAGAAGTGCAGGTTGATCCAGCCGTGGGCGGGGATGTCGAGCACCTGCTGGGGCAGCAGCGCACCGTAGGCGACGACCGGGCAGCAGTCCGGTGCGAGCTCGGTGAGCGCGGCGACGAACTCGGGCTCGGACGGCTTGCGTGGCGTGAACACCGGAATGCCGTGTTCGTCGGCGAGCTGCCCGACCGGCGAGCGCAGGAGCTTGCGACCACGGCCCGCGACCGCGTCGGGCCGCGTGACGACCGCGACAACCTCGTGGCCTTCGCTCTCGATCAACCGGCGCAGCGACGGCACAGCGGGCTCGGGCGTGCCCGCGAAAACTACGCGCATCAGCGACCACCGCCGACGCCGCTGGATTCGCGCACGGTGATCCCGCCGCGGAACCAGTCGGATTCGCGGATGGTCCGCATCGCGTCCTTGCGGTCGGCCGGTTCGAGCCGGTTGATGAACAGCACGCCATCGAGGTGGTCGTACTCGTGCTGTACGCAGCGCGCGAGCAGACCGTCGGCTTCGAATTCGACCGGCGCACCGGTGACGTCGACCCCGCTGACCCGCACGCGCGCCGCCCGGCGCACGTCGTACCGCACGCCGGGGATCGACAGGCAGCCCTCGGGACCGACCTGTTCGTCGGCCCCGAGGGCCGACCACTCCGGATTCACCACATGCCCCGCGGCATCGCCGGTGTCGTAGACGAACACCCGCAGCCCGACACCGATCTGCGGCGCGGCCATCCCGACCCCACCGTCGTCGTGCATGGTCTCGGTGAGATCGGCGACCAACGTGGCGAGGTCGGGACCGAACTCGGTGACCGCGTCGGCACGAGAACGCAGGATCGGGTCGCCGAACAGGCGAACGGGCTGAATGGTCACGGCGGCTCCCGGGGAGGACGAATTGCGGTCGTCCCAGTCTAGTGACCCCGCGAGGTACTTCCGTCCAGCCCGGCTGTCAGGAGTTGCCCGCGATGATCACCTCGGGGATGCCGGTGCCGAGCGGGACGGGCGCGCAGACCGGTGCGGGCGCCCGGGCCGGGTCGAGGACGCGCTGGAGCAACTGCTGCACGAAGGGGTCGTAGACCAGGTGGAAGTGCCCGGTCAGGTCGTCGGCGCACAGGTCCTGCAGGACGAGGTTCTCGGCGCCCGCACCGCGCAGCGCGATGTTCGAGAACGGCTGGATCATCTCGTCGACCCGGCTGCCGACGGTGACGTACCGGACACCGGCCACGGTGTCGCCGCCCGCGTTGAGCTCCACCATGAGTGGTTCGCCCTGGGCCTGCTGGACCGCAGCGGTCGAGGTGACCCTCGCGAAGACATCCATCATGCCGGGAACGGCCTGCCCCACCGGGACCAGTCCGTACATGACCCCGCCGTAACTGGGTGAGGCCAAGCCGACCCAGGTCCCGACCTTCGGCGCGCCCCCGAGCTTGTTGATATAGAACCGACTGACGTTCGCCCCCTGCGAGAACCCGACCAGATCGACCTTGGTCGCCTTGGTCGCGACGAGGACATCGTCGACGAACTGGGCGAGCTGGGCGAAACTGATGCGCATGTCCTCAGTGCCGTAGGTGTCTGCGCCCGGCGCTCCGCCGTAGTTCAGCGCGAAGACGCAGTAGCCGGCCGACACCAGCTGCGGCCCGATTCCCGCCCAGTCGGAGTACGCACTCGAGTCGGTGCCGTGTACCAACACGATCGGCCGCGGGTGCTCGGCGGTGGGCGTACACCCGAAGTTGTTGAGCCCCACCGGAACCGAGTTCGGGTTGGCCTTGATGTAATGGGCGGCGTCCAGGTGATCGGACTGCGCCGGACCCGCTTGCATCGGAATGACGGCGGGCCGATAGCCCGCCGGTTCAGCGGCGGCGATCGGTGCGAAGGACACACCGATCACCGCCGCGCAGGCGAGTGCCGTGACCGACACCGCGCCGCGCAATCGTGATGTTCCCCAACCCCACAACGTTCCCAGTTGTTCCATACCCCAAACATTTACTCCATGGGACCGACAACCGCACGCCGGGCAGGGCGGTCACGACGCCCTCACTTCTCGGGGGTTGTATCGCCCTCGGAGGCGACATCGTCCTCGGCGAGGATTCGATACAGCGCCCGGCGGGTCTCGGCGAGCACCTCGGCCGCCTTCGCCGCCTGCTGTGCCGTGCCGACCTGGGCCACCTGACCGACCGCGCCCATCACCTGTCCGACCAGTCCGCGCAGGTCCAGCGCCTGGGCGCCGACGTCCTGCTTGACCTCGGCCCACGGGTCGCCGAGATCCTCACGATGGGCCTCGACATAAGCCTTGCCCTCGTCGGTGAGCTGGGCGGTCTTACGACCGGCCACCTTTTCGATGAGCACCAGACCCTCGTCCTCGAGCTGGGCCAATGCCGGGTAGATGGACCCCGGACTGGGGCGCCAGACATCGTCGCTGCGGTCGCGGATCTGCTGGATCAATTCGTAGCCGTGCATCGGGCGCTCGACGAGCAGCAGCAGCACCGCTGCCCGCACGTCACCGCGCCTGCCACGCCCGCCGCGGCCGCGACCGCGACCGAAACCAGGACCGAAGCCCGGTCCGAAACCTGGGCCGAAGCCCGGTCCGAAGTCGGGGCCGTGGCCATGGCGCCCGCCGTGGCGGAACTGCTGGCGGTCGGGACCGAATTCCCGGGGGCCCGGTCCGCGACCGCGCCGGAAGTGTCCGAATTCTCGTTGTTCTTGGTTCTGCATGACAGCCTCCTCAGGCTCTCTCGTTGTTCTTGACACTATCGACGATATATCGGCAATGCATCGAGCGCAAGGAGTAATCTGAATTCGTGACGGACCCGTCCCGGCCCCTTCGGCTCGCCGAACTCGTCGCCTCGCTGTCACTGGCCACCGACCTCGGGCTCGGCCAGCCGCAGGAACATGTCCTGCGCCAGACCGTTCTCGCTGTCCGGCTCGCCGAGGCCGCGGGGTTGTCCGAGGCCGATCGCGCCGCGGTGTATTACGTCTCGCTGCTGGCGTGGGTCGGCTGTGTCGCCGACTCCCCCGAGATGGCGCGCTGGTTCGGTGACGACCTGCGGATCCGGGCCGACAGCTACAACATCGACAAAACCGGGTTGCCGATGATGGCCTTCTTGCTCGGGCACCTCGCCGAAGGCGGGTCCTCGCTGCGGCGGATCTCGATGACCGGCCGGTTCCTCGCGGGCGGGGTGCGCGACACGATGGACTCGTTCCTCACCCACTGCCGCACCGCGGCCGATATCGCCGACCGCCTCGGCCTGCCGGCCGCCGTCCGGGCAGCGCTGCCTCAAGCCTTCGAACGATGGGACGGCCACGGCGTACCCGGCGGATTGCGGGGCGAGGCGATCATTCCGGTGATGCGTGTCGTGCACATCGCCGACGACGCCGAGGTCCATACCCGGGTGGGCGGTGTCGACGCGGCGGTCCGAATGCTGCTGTCGCGCAGTGGCACCGAGTTCGATCCCGAACTGGTGGACCTGTGCGCCCGGGGCGACGGCGCGTTGCTGGACGGACTCGACCGGGTCGACGCCTGGCAGCAGGTGATCGACGGCTGCGCGGCGCTCGACCGGCCGATCGCGGACGACGAACTCACCGACGTCCTCACCGTCTTCGCCGACTACGCCGACGCGAAAGCAACCTGGTTCCTCGGTCATTCGCGGGCCGTGGCCGACTTGGCCGCCGCCGCGGCCCGCGAGTACGGCCTGCCCGCCGACCAGGCGGTGACCGTGCGGCGGGCAGCCCTGGTGTGTCGTCTCGGCACCATCGGTGTCTCGACGGGCATCTGGAACAAACTGGGTCCGCTGACCGCCTCCGAACGCGAACGGGTGCGGATGGTTCCGTATCTGACCGAGCGAGTGCTGGCGCGCAGCCCGCACCTGGCCGCGCTCGGCGGACCGGCTTCGATGGTGTACGAACGGCTGGACGGGTCCGGCTATCCGCGCGGGCTCACCGGCTCGATGCTGCCGCCCACCGCGCGAATTCTGGCCGCCGCCCAGATGTTTCGCGCACTCGGTGAGCAGCGACCGCACCGACCCGCCATCGAGCCGGACGAGCGAGCCAGGATTCTGCGCGCCGAGGTGACAGCGGGGCGACTCGACGGCGACGCCGTCGCCGCCGTACTGGCCGCGGCCCAGGGCCGAAGACCACGCAAGCGCGCGCAGATCGCCGGGCTCACCGCCCGCGAGCTCGACGTCCTCGCCCTGCTGGTGCGCGGCCGGTCGACCCGAGAGATCGCCCAGGCCCTCGGCATCAGCCCACGCACGGCGGGCAGCCACGTCGAGCACATCTACACAAAAATCGGTGTCCACAGCCGTGGTTCGGCCGCGGTGTTCGCGATGCGCCACGGCCTACTGCCCGACGAGGATCAATCGGCAAAGATCGGGTGATCACCCGATGTTCGACATCGGCGCAGGTCGCAGACTTTTCCCATGACTACTTCGACCCACACCCCGCAGACGACCTCCTCGGTCGCCGACCTGTTTCTCGCCGCGCTGATCCGGCGCGACTTCGCCGCGATGGCGTCCTACCTCGCTCCCGAGGTCACGCTGCGCGGTCTGATCCCACCCGGCCCGTTCACCGCGGTGGGTCCCGATCCGGCGATCGCGCGCTTCCGCGGCTGGTTCGGCGGTCCCGACGACTTCGCCGTCGTCGACTCCGGCCGCGAACACATCGGCGACAAGCTCGCGATGCACTGGCTGGTCCGCATGCGCCCGGCCAACGGTACGACTCGTGTCGCCGACCAGCGCGTTTTCCTGACCACCACCGATAACGCGATCACCACCATCGACCTGCTGTGCTCGGGTTGGCAGCCCACCGATTGACCTCCGGCCACGGGCAGAACCGCGCCGACGAACGACCCCGAGCCGGCGCAGGTGCTATCCGGACTCCTGCGCCAGCTCGTCGATCCATCGTTCCAGCCGGGCACCTTCGGTGACCATCAGTTGCGGGTCACGGAAGGTGTTGGTCAGCAACGAGATCCCCTGGTACGCGGCCACGAAGGCAACGGCGAGCTCGGCGGCGTCGGCGCGACCGAGGGCGGCGAACTGTTCGCGTGCCCACTCCACGAGCAGCCCGATCACGCGTGCGGGCTGCCCCCCGAAGGCGTCTTCGCGCTTGTCGAGTTCGGCGGCGAGTGAACCGGTCGGACAGCCGAAACGCGCCGCCATCTCACGTTGTTCGACCCAGCTGCGCACCATGGCCTTCAGCTTCTCGGCGGGTCCCGGCAGTTCGGCGAGTTCGGTGACGACGCCGGACAGCACCTGCGCGTGCAACTCGATGACCGCGGCGATGAACTGGTCCTTGGTCTTGAAGTAGTAGTAGACGTTGCCGACCGGCACGTCGGCCTCGCGCGCGATATCGGCGATCGTCGTCTTCTCGATGCCCTGCTCGTAGAACACGCGCATCGCCGCTTGCACCAGGCGTTCCCGCTTCCCGATCTTCGGGCTGAGCTGCGCGTCCGATTTAGTCATACAACTAACTATAGACAGAGCGCGGCCGGTGGGATACATTCGTGTCCAGCAAGTCAGTCAGCTAACTAACTAACTAAGGATTCAGATGATCGTCGTCACCGGAGCAACCGGCAATATCGGCAGCACCCTGGTCGGACTACTCGTCGACGCGGGAGCACAGGTCAGGGCGGTATCCCGCGGCACCCGCCCCGTCGACCTGCCGACAGGTGTCGAGCACACGGTCGCCGACCTGGGCGATCTCGACAGCCTCTCCCCCGCGCTACAGGGCGCCGACGCGCTGTTCCTGCTGATCACCGGCGAGCAACTGATGACCGGCCCCGAGCCGGCCCTGCTGCTGAAAACCGCCGCGGACGCCGGCATCCGCCGGGTCGTCTTCGTCTCCTCGCAGGGCGCGGTCACCCGCCCACAGTCCGACGGCTACGCACGAACCATCGCGTTCGAACAGGCCCTCGCCGAATCCGGCCTGGAGTGGACGGCCCTGCGCCCCGGCGCGTTCTTCTCCAACACCTTCGCGTGGATCGAACCGGTGCGCACCCAGCGAGTCATCCCCGCACCGTTCGGCGATATCGGCCTGCCGGCGGTAGACCCCGCCGACATCGCCGCCGTCGCCGCCGTGGCACTGCGTGAAGACGGCCACCACGGCCGCGCCTACACCCTCACCGGACCCGCCGTGATCACCCCACGCGACCAAGCCGCGGCGGTGGCCGAAGCGATCGACGCCCCGATCACCTTCCTCGAACTCACCGTGGACCAGGCCAAGCAGAACATGCTGCGCTTCATGCCCGAGCCGGTCGCCGACCACACACTCACCATCCTCGGCATGCCCACAGCCGAAGAACAGCAGGTCAGCCCTGATATCGAGGATGTACTCGGTCGACCGGCCACCACCTACGCGCAGTGGGCGAGGCGCCATCGGGCGATGTACGCCTGACCGGACCGCGGGGACCCTCGTCAGCCGATATCGACCGGGTCGATCTGCACGCGCAAGGGCGCGTCGGAGCGGTGCGAACTGCGGACGGCTTGGGCCGCGGTGAGGGCGCGCGCCAAGGGAGCGCCGTCCGAGCGGGCCACCCGCAGCAGCATCCGTTCGACCTCGGCGGGAGAATCGCCGCCGGAGAACGGTTTACGGGCCGTCGGCGGCAGCGGTACCGGGCCGAGGATCTCGGTACCGTCGGGAAGCGTGGTGGCGTCGAGCAATTCCGCGATCGAGGCGGTGGTGCCGTCGATGGCGGCGAGCCGGACCGCAGGCGGAAAACCGACCTCGGCGCGAGCCTCCAGTTCGGCGGCGGCATGGTTGACAGGATCCCACCGGACCAGCGCCTGGACGGTGGCGAGGGACGGCTCGGCCATGACGATGACCTGGCCACGGGGGCGGACCAGGGCGGCCGCACCCATCCACCGGCGCAGGGTGTCCTCGCTCGCGCGCAGGTCGGCGCGACCGAGCAGCGCCCAGCCGTCGAGCAACAGCGCGACGCCGTAGCCACCGCGAACGAGGGGTTCCGCACCGACGGTGGCGACGACCACCTGGGCGCCGGGTTCGACCGTGTCGAGCACTTCCCCACCGCCCGAAGCACGAATCGGGACGCCCGAGAACGCACGCCCGAGCTCTTCGGCGGTGCGCGCCGCGCCGATCACCGTGGCCCGCAGCGCTCGCGCACCGCAGGCCTGGCAGCGGAACGCGGCTTCGGTGATGCCGCACCACTTGCACTGTGGACTCGCCGCTTCACCATTGCCCGAATGCGGTAGCGCCAACGGCCCGTTGCAGTGCCGGCAACGCGCGGGGGTACGACATTTCGCACAGGCCAGCGATGGAACATAACCTCGCCGCGGCACCTGGACCAGCACCGCCACGTTCTCCTTGATCGCGGAGCGCGCGGCCGCGAACGCGACGCCGGGCATTCGCACCGAGCGGGCCAGCGCGTCGCGCTCCAGGGCGTAGTCACTGTCGCCCGGCGCACTGATCCGGGGCGTCACCTCACGCAACACCTGACGTTCGGCGAGAAGGTCATGAGCCCAACCGGTTTCGACCACCGCCTGGATCTCCGCGGTCCGCGCGAAACCGGCCGCGACGAACGCGGCCCCCGTCTCGTGCGCCCGGAGCATCGCCACTTCGCGAGCATGCGGATACGGCGAACGGGGTTCGGCGTAGGTGTCGTCACCGTCGTCCCAGAGGGCGATCAGCCCGAGATCCCTCGCGGGCGCGAAAACCGCCGCCCGAGTCCCCACCACGATCCGCGCCTGCCCCCGCAACACCGCCAGCCACCGCCGATACCGCGCTGCGGGGCCCAGCCCCGCCGACAGTCCGACAGCCGAATCACCCACCAGCGCAACACATTCGGCGAGTAGTCGATCGAGGTCGCGCTGATCGGGCACCATCAACACCGCACTGCGACCAGCGGCCACCACCGTCGCCGCCAACTCCGCCAGCCGGGCCGCCCAGTCCTCCCCCGGCAACGCCTGCCACGCCGCCCGCACACCCTTACCCTGTGCCAGCGCGCCGACGAACCCCATGCCGTGCGCATACCGGCCCCAGGCCGACGCGTCGACCTCGCTGCGCGCTTCCGCCGCGGCGCTCGACGTCTGCTCGACCTGGACCGTCGCTGCCTTGTCGCCCGCCGCCCCGCCGAATTCCGCGACCGAATCGCCGACGCCGCCCGAACCCGCCGCCGAGCCATCCGCCCCGGTGGAGCCGTCCACACCGGTGGCACTGCCCGCGTCAGTCGAGCGCGAAAGATGCTCATCATCAACAGCTTCCGGTGCCGAGTCGGCCACGGCGCCCGCACCTTGCTCATCGGCGAGGGCCGGGTCTTCCGGCGACGACGTCGGATCGTCGGCGATATCGACAACGCCAGCCGCCGAACGCGTCGACTTCTTCACGGCATCGGGCTTCTTCGCCCCGCCGGTTTCGGTACGGGCGTGGCGCGGAGGGATGGCAAGACGCAGGACATCAGCGCGAGTTCCCGCGTAGCGGGCGGCGACGGCGGTGGCCAGGCGCAGAATTTCCGGGGTGAGAACGCGTTCGGCGGAGACCACTCGTTCGAGCGGCATCATCTTGCCGTTGTGATCGCTGCGCGGGAGACGTTCGAGCAGATATCCGTCGACGAGGCGGCCTGCGAAACGCACGCGCACGCGCACGCCGGGCTGCGCGATCTCGTCCAGTTCAGCAGGGACGAGGTAGTCGAAGTCGCGGTCGAGGTGGGCAGGCGAAAGCAGCGGGAGCACCCTCGCGATGGGGTGTCCCGCTGCTGTCGATGTTTCGCCCGCTGACACGCGGTCCGTGGGTATTACAGGCCGACGGCCGCGCGCAGCTTGTCGGCGCGGTCCGTGTGCTCCCAGGGCAGGTCGACATCGGTGCGGCCGAAGTGCCCGTAGGCGGCGGTCGGCGCGTAGATCGGGCGCAGCAGGTCGAGATCGCGGATGATCGCGCCCGGACGCAGGTCGAAGACCTCGGAGATGGCGGTGGAGATGCGGGTCGGGTCGACCTTCTCGGTGCCGAAGGTCTCGACGAACAGACCGACCGGGGCCGACTTGCCGATCGCGTACGCGACCTGCACCTCGACACGGTCCGCCAGACCGGCGGCCACGACGTTCTTGGCGACCCAGCGCATGGCGTAGGCGGCCGAGCGGTCGACCTTCGACGGATCCTTGCCGGAGAACGCGCCGCCACCGTGGCGGGCCATGCCGCCGTAGGTGTCGACGATGATCTTGCGGCCGGTCAGGCCCGCGTCACCCATCGGGCCGCCGAGGACGAACTTGCCGGTGGGGTTCACCAGCAGGCGGATGTCGGAGGTGTCGAGGCTGGGCAGGTTCAGGTCGCCGATGACGGCGTCGACGACCTTCTCGCGGATATCGGGTGCCAGGAGGTTGTCCAGGTCGATATCGGCGGCGTGCTGGGTGGAGATGACCACCGTGTCGAGGCGAACCGGGCGGTCGCCGTCGTATTCGATGGTGACCTGGGTCTTGCCGTCGGGACGCAGGTAGGGCAGCACGCCCGACTTGCGGACCTCGGTGAGCTTGCGCGAGAGCCGGTGCGCGAGCGCGATCGGCAGCGGCATCAGCTCGGGCGTGTCGGTCGTTGCGTAGCCGAACATCAGGCCCTGGTCGCCGGCGCCCTGGCGCTCGATCGCGTCGTCGGAACCGCCGACGCGCGCCTCGTGCGAGGTGTCGACACCCTGGGCGATATCGGGCGACTGGGCACCGATCGCGATGTTGACTCCGCAGGAGTTGCCGTCGAATCCCTTTGCGGAGGAGTCGTATCCGATCTCGAGGACCTTCTCCCGCACGATCCGCGGAATGTCTGCGTAAGCGGAGGTGGTGACCTCGCCCGCGACATGGACCTGCCCGGTGGTGACCATGGTTTCCACCGCGACCCGGCTGCTCGGGTCCTCCGCGAGCAAGGCGTCGAGGATGGAATCGCTGATCGCGTCACAGATCTTGTCCGGATGCCCCTCGGTCACGGACTCACTGGTGAAAAGCCGACTGCCTGTCGTACGCACAGTTATTCCCTCTCCCTCAACGGGTTACTCGTTCGGCTTGTGACGGTAACTTCTCGGTGTTACCGCGCAACCCTTCTCATCAAGACTATTCCAAACCACCGACATGGTGGCGAGTAAGTACCAAGCCACGCCGCGAACACCCGCACGGGCGGTAGACTGCACGACCCGCGTTGCCGCGCAACCGTTTTCGCGCGAAATCGACGCGAACTCCCCGGTCAGCGCAGCAGCGGAACCAGCGCGTCGAGCACCCGGCTGGCCAGCAGCGCCTTCGAACCGTGATCGAGAGCAGCCTCGGTGCCGTCGGCACCGAGCAACCAGCCGTCGTTGGTGTCGACCTCGAACGCCTTGCCCTCGCCGACCGCGTTGACCACGAGCAGATCGCAGCCCTTGCGGGCCAGTTTCGCGCGAGCGTGGGTGAGCACGTCACCGTTGTCGTCACCGGTCTCGGCGGCGAAGCCCACGATCGCGGTACCGGCGAGCCGTCCCTCGGTGCGGGCGTCGACCAAGCCGGCGAGGATGTCCTCGTTCTTGGTCAGCGGGATCACATCGGGTTCGTCGGCACCCTTCTTGATCTTCGCCGCGGCCACGTGGGTCGGACGGAAATCGGCGACCGCGGCCGCCATGATCACCGCGTCGGCGCCGAGCGCGTGCTTGTCGACCGCGGTCTTGAGCTGGTCGGCGGTGGTGATGTGGACGAGTTCGACCGCGGCGGGCGGTGCCAGCTCGATCGTGTTGCCCGCGATCAGCGTCACCTGGGCACCGCGCTGAGCCGCGACCCGGGCCAGGGCGTAGCCCTGCTTACCGGAGCTGCGGTTGCCGAGGAAGCGCACCGGGTCGAGGGGTTCCCTCGTGCCACCGGCGGTGATCACCACGCGACGACCGGTCAGGTCGCGCGGCAGCGCGTCGGCACGTTCGAGCAGCAGCGAGGCCAGACCGAAGATCTCCTCCGGCTCGGGCAGCCGTCCCGGACCCGTATCGGTGCCGGTGAGCCGGCCCGACGCGGGTTCCATCACGTTGGCGCCGTGCGCGCGCAGCGTCGCGACATTGGCCACCGTCGCCGGATGCTCCCACATCTCGGTGTGCATCGCGGGCGCGAACAGCACCGGACATCGAGCCGTCAGCAAGGTGGCGGTGAGCAGATCGTCGGCACGCCCCTGCGCGGCGCGTGCCATCAGATCCGCGGTGGCGGGGGCGATGACGACGAGATCGGCCTCTTGGCCGATCCGGACATGCGGCACCTCGGGCACGTCGGCGAACACCGTGGTGTGCACCGGCTGACCGGACAGCGCCTCGAAGGTCGCCTTACCGATGAACTGGAGAGCCGACTCGGTGGGAATCACCCGCACCTGGTGTCCGGTCTCGGTGAAACGGCGAACGAGGGCACACGCCTTGTAGGCGGCGATGCCCCCGCCGACCCCGACGACGATCCGCATGGTCTTTACGCCTCCGGACTAGAGATTGTCACTCGCCCTCGGTGTGTTCGAGCAGGTCGGAGTGGATTTCGCGCATGGCGACCGACAGCGGCTTCTCCTGCAGACCCGGCTCGACGAGCGGGCCGACGTACTCGAGGATGCCGTCACCGAGCTGGTTGTAGTAATCGTTGATCTGACGGGCGCGCTTGGCCGCGTAGATCACCAGGGCGTACTTGGAGGACGTGCGCTCGAGCAGCTCGTCGATCGGGGGGTTGGTGAGGCCGATCGGAGTGTCGTACGCGGGTACTGCGGTGATGTCCGTGCTCACTAGGGGTGACTCCTGCGGGTTAGTGGGTCAAGAACTCGAATTTGTGCTAACGAACAACGATACCAACTGCTCACACGCGGTCGTTACCTCGCTGTTCACGATGACCGTGTCGAACTCGTCACAGGCCGCCAATTCGACCCGAGCCGTCGCGAGCCTGCGCTCGATCACCTCGGGCGTCTCGGTGCCGCGCGAACGCAACCGCGAGACCAGTTCTTCCCAGCTGGGCGGCGCGAGAAACACCAGCAGTGCTTCCGGCATCGCCTGCCGGACCGACCGTGCACCGGCCAGGTCGACTTCGATCAGTACTGAAAGTCCGCTCGCCAGCGCTTCGCGCACCGGGGCGGCGGGGGTGCCCGATCGCTGCAGCCCCCCATGGATGTCTGCCCATTCGAGCAGTTCGTCCGCCGCGATCATGGCGTCGAACTCGACTCGGGAAACGAAGCGGTAATCGAGACCGTCGACCTCGCCGGGACGGGGGTCCCTGGTGGTGGCCGACACACTGAAAACCAGTTCGGGCAGGCGTTCCCGCACGCACCGAACGACCGTGGACTTACCCACGGCCGAGGGGCCGACCAGTACTACCAGTCGGCCCTTCCGCGTGTTTTTGTCCACCAGACTTTAGGCGTCGAAGTCGAAGCGGGTGAGCAGCGCTGCGCGCTGCCGGGCACCGAGACCACGGAGACGACGCGTAGGCGCGATCTCCAGCTCGGTCATGATCTCCGCCGCCTTGACCTTGCCCACCTTCGGCAGAGCCTCGAGCAGCGCAGAAACCTTCATCTTGCCGAGAATCTCATCGGACTCGGCATCGGTGAGGACCTGCTTCAGGTTCGTTCCACCGCGCTTCAGGCGCTCCTTGAGCTCTGCCCGAGCGCGGCGAGCGGCAGCCGCCTTCTCCAGAGCAGCGGCGCGCTGCTCATCAGTCAGCTGGGGAAGGGCCACGGGTTCCTCCGTCTCATCGTTCATTGCCAGATCTACCGCCGGTTACCCGGACGGTCTGTGCGACCGTACCCACGGTGCGCGCCGATTGCGAACCCGACCCCCAGGTCAGGGCAGGATTACGCATGCCGTATGGCGCGCGCGGACCCGATGCGGTGACGGCTGATTCCCACGTCTCGATCGTACAGTCGAATCGCTGAAATGCATCCTCACCTGCGGTTATACCGATATGGGCGATGATAGCCACCGGGTAGCGTGAGTGCCGGGTGCCGCCCTGGCAAACCCGGTGGCGCGCGACCAGCGGGTTTCCTGAAAAAGCCCGCGTGTCGCCCGATTTCGCACAGCGTGTCGTCACGATCGGGTCCGAAACTGGTCGAGAACCGCACCCGATGCGGTCGCTACGACGTCGTCGATCCAGTCCGGAATCGGGGCGGCACGGGCGATGTAATCACGGACCAGACCGTACGGAATCGCCTTCACCGCGGCGTCCGCGATGGCCAGCGAGCGGTCGTCGGCGACCCCGAATTCGGTCACCACGGCCGTCAGCAGCGCGGCGTTCATCTCGTCGTTGACACCGGCGATCGCGGCCCGCAGATCCTCGGCGCCGACCTCGAGCAGTTCGTCGCGATGAAACATCTTCATCGCCCGCGCCTCGGTCGGGTGCGCGCGACAATAGCGCGGCAGAAACGTGGCCGCGGCCAGCAGCGGCGCGGGGCCGGTCAGTGCCGTGATGAAGCCCTCGTGGAATCGGCGGATCGACCGCAGCCACAGGCGGGCGAGCAGTTCGTCACGTGAGGCGAAACGCACATAGATCGACCCGGCGTGCACGCCGGCGGCCCTGGTGATCGCCGTGATGGCGGGCCGGGTGATCGCGGGATCGGCGAGCAGGTCGCGCGCCGCGTCGAGCACCTGTTCATCGGTGAAAAGGCGGGGTCTTGCCACCGGATCAGCCTAGTGGCACAGTTTATGAATATGGATTCAAGAACAAGATTTCCCCTCGCCGGAGCCCTCCTGACATTCATCGGCACGGTGCACACCGCGCTCGGCGTCGCGGTGTTCGCCGCCGGCGATCAGGACATCGAGCTCACCTTCTGGTTCACCGAGTTCGGCGTGGTCAGCATCGGTTTCGGCCTCGCGATGATCGCGCTGGAGCGCGCACTGGGGTACGTGCCCGGCACGGTGCTGCTCGTGCTCGGCGTCGCGACGGTGTTCGGCCTCGCGTTCATGCCGCTGTCGGGGTTCATCACGGTGCTGCTGCCGCTCGGTGCCGGCGTCTTCGGCTGGTGGCGGGCCAGGAACGCGCGAGCCACGGCCTGAGCGGTCAGCCCTGCGCCGCACCCGCCCGCAGGTGTTGCAGGATGGCGAGGACCCGCCGGTTGTGGGCCTCACCGACCGGCAGATCCAGCTTGGTGAAGATCGCGTTGATGTGCTTCTCGACGGCGCTGCGGGTGACGTAGAGCTGTCCGCAGATCGCCGCGTTGCTCAGACCCTGCGCCATGAGTTCGAGCACCTCACGTTCGCGCTCGGTGAGCCGGTGCAGTGGCGAGTCGGCGCGATTGTGCAGCAGGAGCTGGCGCACCACCTCCGGGTCGAAGGCTGTGCCGCCCGCACCCACCCGCTCGACGGCGTCGAGGAACGAGCCGATCGCGGCGACCCGGTCCTTGAGCAGGTAGCCGATGCCGCCGGTGCCGGTGAGGAACTCCGCCGCGTGCCTGCGCTCGACGTACTGCGACAGCACCAGGACAGCGACCCCCGGCTGGTCGCGACGGATTTCCAGGGCCGCTCTGATCCCCTCGTCGACGTGGTCGGGCGGCATCCGCACGTCGGCGATGACCAGATCGGGCGGGCGCACTCGCACGGCGGCGAGCAGTTCGGTCCCGGTGCCGACGGAGTCCACGATCTCGTGTCCCTCCGCGGTGAGCAGCTGGGCCAGGCTCTCGCGCAGCAGCGCGGAGTCCTCGGCCAGGGTTATCCGCACGGAACCTCCACGGTGATGATCGTCGGGCCGCCGGGCGGGCTGGCCACCGTCATGGTGCCGTCCAGCGCGGTGACGCGGGTGGCGATGCCGGTCAGGCCGTGTCCGGTGGGGTCGGCGCCGCCCTGTCCGTCGTCGTGTACCCGCAGGCGCACGATCGATCCCACCCGCTGTACGCCGACCTCGACGGCCGTGGCGCCGGAATGCTTGATGGCGTTGGTGATCGCCTCGCTGGCGGTGAAGTAACAGGCCGACTCGACCGGGCGGGGTGCGCGTTCGTCGAGGTCGACGGTCAGGCGAGTCGGAATCGGGGTGCGGTCGGCGAGGGCTTCGAGAGCGGCGCGCAGGCCGTCGCGGGCGAGCATGGCCGGGTAGATCCGCCAGGAGACCTCGCGCAGTTCGTCGAGGATGTGCCCGGTTTCGGCGATCGCACGCCGGCGTAGGTCGGCGCGCCCGTCCTCGTCGGCCGCCCGGTCCATCCGGCCGAGCAGGATCGACAACGCGACCACCCGCTGCTGCACACCGTCGTGCAGATCGCGCTCGATCCGGCGCCGTTCGTCGTCGATCACTTCGACCATCTCGGCGCGAGTGGTGGTGAGCTGGGCGACCCGCTGGGTCAGTTCGTGCTGTCCCGGGCGCGTGCTCCGGCGCAGGTACCAGGCCTCGGCGCGCACCACCCCGAGCAGACCCTGGACGGCGAGGAAGCAGAGCACCGCGCCGGGAAGAACCAGCACGGCGACCGTCGCCCAGGTGACCTGTCCCGGTTCGGTCGCGTCGATGATCGGTACCGCGGCGCCGGTGGCAGCGCCGTAGACCACGGCCACCGCGACCACGACGCCCAGCACCGACAGCGCCAGCACCAGCGCGCCGAGCACCCCGACGAGCGCGCGGACCGCCAGATACCCCGCCGCCCGCGTCCCGCTCGGAACACCACTCGACCGCACGTCGAGCAACCGGGTGAGGCGCCGCTGCTCGACCTGAGCGATCCGATCGGTGAGGCCCGGCGAGATCGGCGCGGCAAGCACGCCGAGCAGATCGAGAGGCACGGTGAGCACGCCGAGCAGATATCCCGCGACCGCGGCGGCGACGCGTGCGGATCGCGCCGCAGAGGTGCTCATCGGCCAATTCTCGCGTGCCGCGCCCACTCCGGCCATCCGGGCCCCGCCCCCGTCGATGTCCGACCGGCAACCACTCCGGACGCGCGGTCAGCCCACGCCGTGACGCTCATCGGCCGGTGCTCGGCTGTACCTGCCGCTGCCGCACGCGCCGGACGACGAAGACGGCCGCGGCCACGAGCACGGCGGCGATCACGGCCTTCTGCACGATGCCGGCGTAGGTCTCGACGACGTGCCAGTTCTCGCCGAGGAAGTAGCCCGCGAACACGAAGACCGCGTTCCACAGCAGGCTGCCCGCCGTGGTCAGCAGCGTGAAGCGACCGAGCGGCATGCGTTCGACACCGGCGGGTATCGAGATCAGGCTGCGGAAGATCGGGATCATCCGGCCGCAGAAGACCGCCTTGTCGCCGTGTCGGGCGAACCAGTCCTCGGTGCGGTCCAGGTCGGACAGGCGGACCAGGGGTAGCCGGTCGACGATGCGGCGCAGGCGGTCGCGGCCGAGGGCGGCGCCGAGGCCGTAGAGGGCGAGCGCGCCGACGACCGAGCCGAGGGTGGTCCACAGCAAGACCTCAGCGATGCTGAACCGGCCGCGACTGGCGGTGAAGCCGGCCAGCGGCAGGATCACCTCGCTGGGCAGCGGGGGGAAGAGGTTCTCGAGTGCGATCGCGAGGCCGGCGCCGAAGCCGCCGAGCTGTTCCATCAGCTGGACGGCCCAGCCCGCGATGCCGGTCAGTTCGGTCGAATTCCCTGTCGTATCCATGTTTTCGACGCTAGGGAGCCCCGGCGCGGTGATCAGTAGCGTCAACCACCCGGTCGACGCGGTACGACCGCAGTCGCAGGGTGGGGTTTTCCGCACCCGTCGTCGCGGGCCTGCACCATCGATACGGTCCGAGTAGCCCCTTAGCGTCGAAAGCTATGCGACAGAAACTCTTTCGGGCCACAGTGGTCGTTGTGGGCACCGTTGTGACGGCCACGTTGGTGGCCGCTCTCGTCCTCGTGACGGCACGCTGGCGGGTCGTCGGGGATATGGTCGAGGCCACGGCGCGCTGGAACGACACCGACGTGGTGGTGCGGGTTTCCGACGGCGAGCGGCAGCGCGAATGGCACCACGAGGGCAGCGCCGCCGGGCAGACGAGTACGCCGGGACCGCACAGCAGGTTCCGGATCGGCAGCATCACCAAGACCTTCGTCGCCACCGTGGTGCTGCAACTGGTCGACGAGGGCAGAGTCGAGCTCGACGGCCCGATCGCCGGGCAGCTGCCGGAGCCGATTCCGGGCGGTGACCGGATCACGGTGCGGCAGTTGATGAATCACACCAGCGGGCTCTACGACTACATGAAGGAATCGGGCCTGTCGACGAACCGGTGGCGCGGTGACGACCGCTTCCGCGCGCACGCGCCGCGCGATCTGCTCGCCACCGCGATGCGCCACGACCCGTATTTCGCACCGGGCGCCCGCTTCCGGTACTCGAACACCAACTACATCGCGCTCGGCCTGCTGATCGAGCACGTGACCGGGCACCGCTACGGCGACGAGATCCGCGACCGTGTGCTCACGCCGCTGCGGTTGACCGCCACCACCGTGCCCGGCGACGACCCGCGCGTCCCCTCGCCCGCCCTCACCGCGCACCGCGACATCGACGGTGTCGGGCGCGTGGATGTGACCGAGATGAACCCCTCGCTGGACTGGGCCGCGGGTGAAATGATCTCCACCACAGCCGATCTCGACGCGTTCTTCGCCGCACTGCTCGGTGGGCGCCTGCTGAGCCCCGCGTCGTGGGACCGGATGCGGGAGACGGTCCCGATGGGCATGGGTTTCCACTACGGCCTCGGCCTGCAGCGTTTCGAGCCTCCGTGTGGCGCCGACCTGTGGGGACACGGCGGTGAACTGCTCGGCTACGTCTCGTACGCGTTCCGCTCGACCGGCGGCCGATCGCTGACGATGGTTCTCGGCTCGGCGGCGTCGTCGGACGCGCTGTCGCTGTTCACCACGGTCACCGCCACCTACTGCCTCGCCTGACGGAGTTCCCCCTTGGGCAGTGGGGCGCGACAACGACGAGGCCGGGGCAGCGTGTCGCTACCCCGGCCCGCCATGGCGTGCATCAGCGCTGCAGGAAGGCGAACTCCTCTTGCAGCTGTGCCGTCTTGTCGCACAGCGCCGTCACCGACGGGCCCGCGTTGAGCACCTCGCGCGACACCGCGGGGACGGCGGCGGCGAAGTTCGCCTCGGTGACCAGGGCACGGATGGAGTCCGCTCCCCCGCCCTGCGCGCCGACACCGGGCATCAGGATCGGGCCGTTGAGGGCCGACAGGTCGGGCGCCTCGGTGAGCGTCGCACCCACGACCACGCCGACGGAGCCGAAACCGGACCCGGCATTGCGAGCCGCGGCCTCGTCGACCATCGTCTGCGCGATGGTGCGCCCGTCCGCGGCGGTGATCCGCTGCAGTTGCGCCCCTTCGGGATTCGAGGTCGCCGAGAGCACGAAGACCCCACGGTGATTGTCCTTCGCCAGGCTCAGCGCCGGGTCGAGGGAGCCGAACCCGAGATAGGGCGAGACCGTCACGGCGTCCGAACCCAGCGGGCCGTCGCCGAGCCAGGCATGGGCGTAGGCGTCCATGGTGGAGCCGATGTCGCCGCGCTTGGCATCGGCCAGCACCAAGGTGCCCGAGGCGCGCAGCACCGAGATGGTGCGCTCGAGCACCGCGATGCCGCCGGAACCGTAGGTTTCGAAGAACGCGACCTGTGGCTTCACCAGGGCGACGCGCCCGTCGAAGGCCTCGACGCAGATCTCGGCGAACGCCTCGAGCCCGTCGACGTCTTCGGTGAGCCCCCACGCCCGCAGCAGCGCGGGGTGAGGGTCGATGCCGACGCACACGGGTCCGAACTGCCGCATGGCGTGCTGCAACCGGTGACCGAAGCTCATGTCAGCCACGCAGTTTCGAGTGCAGTTCCTGCAGCGAGCGCACCCCGATGCCACCGTTGATACCGGCCTCGATGCCCTGCACCGCCGCGGCAGCGCCCTGCACGGTGGTGATGCACGGGATGTTCGCGCCCACCGCGGCGGTGCGGATCTCGTAGCCGTCCACGCGGGGGCCCGAGTTGCCGTAGGGGGTGTTGAACACGATGTCGATCTCGCCGTCGCGGATCTGCTCCACGATCGAGGCCTCCGGCATGCCGGTGGCCGGATCGGTCGATTCCGGATCCGAGTGCTTGCGTGCCTGTTCGCACGGAATGCCGTTGCGGCGCAGGGTTTCCGCGGTGCCCTCGGTGGCGAGGATGCGGAAGCCCAGGTCGTGCAGGCGCTTGATCGGGAACACCATGGCGCGCTTGTCGCGGTTGGCGATCGAGACGAACACGGTGCCCTCGGTCGGCAGCGAGCCGTAGGCGGCGGCCTGGCTCTTGGCGAAGGCGGTGCCGAAGTCGGCGTCGATGCCCATGACCTCACCGGTGGACTTCATCTCCGGCGAGAGCAGCGAGTCGATGCCGGAGCCGTCGGCGCGACGGAACCGGTGGAAGGGCAGCACGGCTTCCTTCACCGCGACCGGCGCGTCGAGCGGCACATGACCGCCGTCGCCCTCGGGCGGCAGCATGCCTTCCTTGCGCAGGTCGGCGATGGAGGCGCCGAGCATCACGCGCGCGCACGCCTTGGCCAGCGGAACCGCGGTGGCCTTGGAGACGAACGGAACCGTGCGGCTCGCCCGGGGATTGGCTTCCAGGACGTAGAGCACGTCGTCCTTGAGGGCGTACTGCACATTGAGCAGGCCCTTGACGCCGATGCCCTTGGCCAGCGCGATGGTGGAGCGGCGCACGGCCTCGATATCGCTGCGGCCCAACGTGATCGGGGGCAGCGCGCAGGCGGAGTCACCGGAGTGGATGCCGGCTTCCTCGATGTGTTCCATCACGCCGCCGAGGTAGACCTCGTCGCCGTCGCACAGCGCGTCGACGTCGATCTCGATGGCGTCTTCGAGGAAACGGTCGACCAGCACCGGGTGATCCGGGTTGAGCTCGGTGGCGCGGGAGATGTAGCCCTCGAGGGACTGCTCGTCGTAGACGATCTCCATGCCGCGCCCGCCCAGCACGTAGGACGGGCGGACCAGCACCGGGTAGCCGATCTCGCCTGCGATCTTCTTGGCCTGGGCCACCGTGGTGGCGGTGCCGTACTTGGGCGCGGGCAGTCCGGCGGCGACGAGCACGTCACCGAATTCGCCACGGTCCTCGGCCAGGTCGATCGCGGCCGCGGAGGTGCCGACCACCGGCACGCCGGCGTCGGTGAGCCGCTGCGCCAGACCCAGCGGGGTCTGTCCACCGAGCTGCACGATCACACCGGCGACGGTGCCCGACTCGGCTTCGGCGTTGTACACCTCGAGGACGTCCTCGAAGGTCAGCGGCTCGAAGTAGAGACGATCGGCGGTGTCGTAGTCGGTGGAGACGGTCTCGGGGTTGCAGTTGACCATCACGGTCTCGTACCCGGCGGCCGACAGGGTCTGGGCCGCATGCACACACGAGTAGTCGAACTCGATGCCCTGACCGATGCGGTTCGGGCCCGAGCCCAGGATGATGACCTTCTCGCGCTCACGCTGCGGCGCGACCTCGGACTCCGCACCGGGATCCAGCTCGTAGGTGCTGTAGTGGTACGGGGTCTTGGCCTCGAACTCCGCGGCGCAGGTGTCGACGGTCTTGTAGACCGGGCGCACCGCGAGCCGGTGACGCAGCGAGCGCACACCCGACTCACCGGCCAGCTCGGGCCGCAGGGCGGCGAGCTGACGGTCGGACAGGCCGTAGTGCTTGGCGCGGCGCAGCAGATCCTCGTCGAGGACGGGCGCGTCGAGGACTTCGGTCCGCAGCTCGACCAGGCCGAGCACCTCGGCGACGAACCACGGGTCCACACCGGAGGCCAGCGCGACCTCCGCGACGCTCGCGCCGTAGCGCAGTGCGCGTTCGACCTGGTAGATGCGACCTTCGGTCGGCACACGCAGGTCGGCGAGGATGGCTTCGATCGCCTCGCGCACCGAGGCCGGATCGCTGGGATCGGCCGGGGCCCACTGGCCGTCGTCGGTGGTCCAGAAGCTGGCGGCCTTGGTCTCGAGCGAGCGCAGCACCTTGCCGAGGGCCTCGGAGAAGTTGCGGCCCATCGACATCGCCTCGCCCACCGACTTCATGGTGGTGGTCAGCGTGGCGTCGGCGCCGGGGAACTTCTCGAACGCGAACCGCGGCGCCTTCACGACGACGTAGTCCAGGGTCGGCTCGAAAGAGGCCGGGGTCTCGCCGGTGATGTCGTTGACGATCTCGTCGAGGGTGTAGCCGATGGCCAGCTTCGCGGCGATCTTGGCGATCGGGAAGCCGGTGGCCTTCGACGCCAGCGCCGAGGAGCGCGAGACGCGGGGGTTCATCTCGATGACGATCAGGCGACCGTCTGCGGGATCCACCGCGAACTGGATGTTGCAGCCGCCGGTGTCGACGCCGACCTCGCGCAGGATCGCGATGCCGAGATCGCGCATCTTCTGGTACTCGCGGTCGGTGAGGGTCATCGCGGGGGCGACGGTGACCGAGTCACCGGTGTGCACGCCCATCGGGTCGACGTTCTCGATCGAGCAGACGATGACCACGTTGTCGTTGCGGTCGCGCATGAGCTCGAGTTCGAACTCCTTCCAGCCGAGGATGGACTCCTCGATCAGGACGTTCGCGGTCGGCGAGGCGGACAGGCCGCCACCGGCGATGCGGTCGAGGTCTTCCTCGTTGTAGGCCATGCCCGAGCCGAGCCCACCCATGGTGAACGAGGGACGCACGACCACGGGGTAACCGAGGTCGGCGACGGTCTCGCGGACTTCGTCCATGGTGTAACAGACGGCGCTGCGGGCACTCTCGCCGCCGACCTTGGCGACGATGTCCTTGAACTTCTGCCGGTCCTCACCGCGCTGGATGGCGTCGAAGTCGGCGCCGATCAGCTCGACGTTGTACTTCTGCAGCACACCGTTCTCGTGCAGCGCGACCGCGGTGTTGAGCGCGGTCTGCCCACCGAGGGTGGCCAGGATGGCGTCGGGGCGTTCCTTCTCGATGACCTTCTCGACGAACTCCGGGGTGATCGGCTCGACGTAGGTGGCGTCGGCGAACTCCGGGTCGGTCATGATGGTCGCCGGGTTGGAGTTCACCAGCGAAACGCGCAGTCCCTCGGACCGCAGCACCCGGCACGCCTGCGTACCGGAGTAGTCGAATTCGCACGCCTGGCCGATCACGATCGGGCCAGAGCCGATCACCAGGATGTGCTTCAGATCCTCGCGGCGAGGCATCAGGCTCCTTCCATGAGACCGGCGAAACGGTCGAACAGGTATGCGGCGTCGTGCGGGCCTGCGGCGGCCTCGGGGTGGTACTGCACCGAGAAGGCGCGGCCGTCGATCAGCCGGACCCCTTCGACGGTGCCGTCGTTGGCGCAGATGTGGGAGACCTCGGCCTTGCCGAACGGGGTGTCGAACACCTCGCCGCGCTCGCCCTCGAGGGCGAAGCCGTGGTTCTGGGCGGTGATGGACACGCGGCCGGTGCCCTCTTCGATCACCGGGATGTTGATGCCGCGGTGGCCGAACTTCATCTTGTAGGTGCTGCGGCCCAGTGCCCGGCCCAGGATCTGGTTGCCGAAGCAGATGCCGAACAGCGGGATCCCGCGTTCCAGGACACCCTGGGTGAGCGCGATCGCGCCGACCTGGGTGGCCGGGTCGCCGGGGCCGTTCGACAGGAAGACACCGTTGGGGTTCAGCGCGAGGATGTCGTCGAGGGAGGTGTTCGACGGCACCACGTGGGTGCGCACGCCGCGCTCGGCGAACATGCGCGGGGTGTTGGTCTTGATGCCCAGGTCGACCGCGACGACGGTGAACTTGTGGTCACCGATCGGTTCGATCGTGTACATCGCGTCGGTGCTGACCTCTTCGGCGAGGTCGGCGCCCAGCATCGAGGCCTGGCCGTTCACCCGGGCGAGGAGTTCCTCGTCGTTGGCCAGTGCCGCGCCGGAGAAGATGCCCGCCTTCATCGAGCCGCGGCTGCGCAGGTGGCGGACCACCGCGCGGGTGTCGATGCCCGCGATGCCGACCACGTCCTGGCGGTCGAGCTCGTCGGTCAGCGTGCCGGTGGCGCGCCAATTGGAGGAGACCCGCGAGGGGTCGCGCACGGCGTAGCCGGCGACCCAGATCTTGGCGGACTCGTCGTCCTCGTCGTTCCAGCCGGTGTTGCCGATCTGCGGGGCCGTGGCCACCACGATCTGGCGGGCGTAGCTGGGATCGGTCAGGGTTTCCTGGTACCCGGTCATCGCCGTGCAGAACACGGCCTCACCGAGTGTCTGTCCCTCGGCGCCGAAGGCGGTACCGCGGAATACGCGGCCGTCCTCGAGCACCAAGGCTGCCTTCACTGTGCTCATTCATCGTCTCCCGTCGTCACCCTGGTATCCGCAGTCCATGCCGGGTACACCGTCTTGTCGTCGCCCCGGAATCCGGTATCGATCTCGGTTCCGGTCGGCAGTGTCCAGCGAATTACCAGCACACCATTCTCCGTCATCACTTTGCCCGCGTGTCCGCGCTCGGTACGCACGGCTGTCACCGATTCCTGCGGAATCCAGATCACCGTGGCGCCGTCGCGTTCGAGCAGAATCCCGCGTTCGAACCGCGTCAGTTCGGCGGTCGCCCGGAATCCCAGGTCACCGACCGCGATCCGGTCCTGCCAGCTGGGCGCGATGGTGCTGCCCAGGTACATGCCGGTGGTCGGTTCCAGTAGTTGTGCACCCAGTTCGGCCGGCACCGTCGGCAGTTCGCCGATGCGTGCCTGCTGTCGCGTGGCCTTCTTCTGCCAAGCCCGGTACATCAGCCACAGGCACACAATGAAAAATGCCAGCAGCCCGACTACCCACAGCGTTCTTTCCACGTCCTGGCCTCCCTAGATCCCGACCGCCTTGCCCTCGCGGGCAGTTACCCGGCCGCGCAGCACAGTGGCTGTGACCTCGGCCGGGAACGTCATGTCCTCGAACGGTGTGTTGTTCGAGCTACTCGCCAGCTCGGCGCCGCGCACCGTCCACTCGGCGTCGGGGTCGATCAGCGTGAGGTTGGCGGGCTCGCCGACCGCGATCGGGCGGCCGTGGTCGTCGAGGCCGACGATCGCGGCGGGCTTCTCGCTCATCACCTTCGCGACGCCGCGCCAGTCGAGCAGGCCGGGCTCGACCATCGTCTGCACGATGATCGACAGCGCCGTCTCCAGCCCGAGCATGCCGGGGCGGGCGGCCGCGAATTCGCAGCACTTGTCCTGCTCGGCGTGCGGGGCGTGGTCGGTGGCGACGCAGTCGATGATGCCGTCGGCCAGCGCCTGGCGCAGGGCCGCCACGTCGGTGGATTCGCGCAGCGGCGGGTTCACCTTGTTGACCGCGTCGTAGGTTTCCAGGCGCGAGTCATCGAGCAGCAGATGGTGCGGGGTGACCTCGGCGGTGATCGAGATGCCCTGGGACTTGGCCCATTTCACCAGTTCGACGGTGCCCGCGGTGGAGGCGTGGCAGATGTGTACGCGGGCGTTCGCGTCGCGGGCCAGCAGTGCGTCACGCGCGACGATCGACTCCTCGGCGGCGCGCGGCCAGCCGTGCAGTCCGAGGCGCGCGGCGTTGGGGCCTTCGTGCGCGATGGCGTTCTTGGTCAGGCGCGGTTCCTCGGCGTGCTGGGCGATGAGCACGCCCAGCGAGTTCGCGTATTCGAGGGCGCGGCGCATGATCAGCGGGTCGTCGACGCAGTGACCGTCGTCGGAGAACATCCTGACCTGGCCGATACCGGCGGCCATGGTGCCCATCTCGGCGAGCTGCTTGCCCAGCAGGCCGACCGTCACGGCGCCGACCGGGAACACATCGACGAGGCCGACTTCCTGGCCGCGCCGCCACACATGGTCGGTGATGACGACCGAGTCGGCGACCGGGCTGGTGTTGGCCATCGCGAACACCGCGGTGTAACCGCCCAGCGCGGCCGCGGCCGAACCCGTTTCGATGGTCTCGGTGTCCTCGCGGCCGGGTTCACGCAGGTGCGTGTGCAGGTCGACGAAGCCGGGCAGCAGGATCTGGCCGTTGCCCTCGACCACCTCGGCGCCGTCGGACGCCGTGAGGCCCGTGCCGATGTCGGCGATGAGGGTGCCGCGCACCAGGACGTCGACGGGGTCGCCTTCGCCGTAGGGCTTGACGTTCTTGATCAGCAGCTCACTCATACCGTTTCCTCCTGACCCACGAGCAGCCGGAACAACACGGCCATCCGCATGTGCACTCCGTTCGAGACCTGCTGCAACACAGCAGATTTCGGCGAATCCGCGACCGCCGAGGCGATTTCCATGCCGCGCAGCATCGGTCCGGGATGCAGTACCACCGCGTCGTCGCCGAGCAGCGCGAGCCTGCGCTCGGACAGTCCGTAGTTGATCGAATATTCGCGGGCCGACGGGAAGAACCCGCCGTTCATCCGCTCCGCCTGCACCCGCAGCATCATCACCGCGTCGGCGCCGGGCAGTTCCGCGTCCAGCGAGGACGAGACCCGGCAGGGCCAGGCCTCCACGCCGACCGGCAGCAGCGTGCGCGGCGCCACCAGGACCACTTCGGCACCGAGGGTGTTGAGCAGGGAGACGTTCGAGCGGGCGACCCGGCTGTGCAGGATGTCGCCGACCAGCACGATCCGCTTGCCCTCGATGTCGCCGAGGCGCTGGCGCAGGGTGAGTGCGTCGAGCAGGGCCTGAGTGGGGTGCTGGTGGGTGCCGTCGCCCGCGTTGATGATCGACGGGGCGGCGCGGTTCTCCTCGCGCGCCCACTGCTCCATCCAGCGCGCGATCTGGTGCGCGGCACCCGACGCCGGGTGCCGCACGATCAGCGCGTCGGCGCCCGCCGCGTGCAGGGTGAGGGCGGTGTCGCGCAGCGATTCACCTTTGGAGACAGAGGAACTCGACGCACTCACATTGATCACGTCGGCGCTCATCCACTTGCCCGCGACCTCGAAGGACACGCGGGTGCGGGTGGAGTTCTCGTAGAACACCGTCATCACGGTGCGTCCGCGCAGGGTCGGCAGCTTCTTCACCTCGCGGCCCAGCAGCGCCTGTTCGAAGCGCTCAGCTTCGTCGAGGAGTTCAGTGGCGGCGCCGCGATCCAGGTCGGCGACCGTCAGCAAATGCTTCACTCTTGACCTTCCTGATGCAGATACACACCGTCACGACCGTCGTGCTCGACCATCAGCACCGAGATGTCCTCGGCGCGCGAGGTCGGCACGTTCTTGCCCACGTAGTCGGCGCGGATCGGCAGTTCGCGGTGGCCGCGGTCGATGAGCACGGCCAGCTGCACGGCGCGGGGGCGGCCGAGGTCCCGCAGGCCGTCCAGGGCGGAGCGGACCGTGCGGCCGGAGAACAGCACGTCGTCGACGAGGACGACCAGGGAGTTCTCGATGCCGCCGTCGGGCACCGAGGTGCGTTCGAGCGGGCGGTGCGGGCGACTGCGCAGGTCGTCGCGGTACAGCGTGATGTCGAGGGAGCCGAGGGCGGGGCGCACACCGGAGAATTCCTCGATCTTGTCCGCCAGCCGATTGGCCAGGGTGGTGCCGCGCGTCGGGATTCCCATGAGAACCACCCGCGGTGCGTCGGCGTCGCCGGAATCCAAGGCGGTCTTCTCGATGATCTGATGCGCGATGCGCGCTACGGTCCTGGTGACGTCCGATGGCGACAACAGCTCGCGTCCGGCCGCCACCCACTCCGGGGTGTGCCGCTGCGATGTTTCGCCCGCGCCGGTTTTGGCCGCCCGTTCGGGCACAGCCATGCCGACCTCCTTCCCCGCCTCACCGGACGGTCCGTTAAAGGATGCCTAACTCGCCCGTCAGCCTATCAGCGCAGCGAGGTGCCTTTGACCAGGTAGGCCCACCTGTGAGCGCTGCCACGGAGCACAAGAGGGTGACCGCTGCCGTGTCGGTGCTCACAGGCACGCCGAAAGTGCAGCGAGCGCGCATGTTTCACCCCCACGCAGACCTGGGGCGACGGCCCCGAGGCGAGCGGTCGGTGATCGCGTTCACGTCGCCGGAACGACCTCGACAACCGCCGCCGCCTCGACGCGACATGGTTTGCCTTTCGTCACACCCGCTCGGCGAGCACGACGCCGACCTCCGGGTCGTTCACCGCCACGTCTCTGCCGAGGGGAACGATCATGTCGTCCCAAGCGCGGAACCGCGTGTGCCAGCCGTGCTCGAGCAGCCACTGCTCCCCCGGGCGCCCGGCGTCCGGCGGTGGCATACCGGCGTCGTCACCGGCGACGAGGCGACGCAATTCGGCATAGGGCGCAGCCTCGGGGTCGACCGCGAACCGGCTGAGACCGAAGTGGCTGCCGGGCGCGGACAGTGTCGTCAGCGTCGCCACCGTGCGGAGATGATCCTCGGGTGGGAGGTACGGGAGCGCGCCCTCGTCGATCCAGTGGGTCGGCAGCTCGGGCCGAAATCCCCGCTCGCGCAGCGGAACAGCCCAGTCGGTGCGCAGGTCGATCGGTAGGACGTGTCGTAGCGTGGTCGGCGTGGCGTGCAGTGCGCGCAGTACCGGCTCCTTGAAGGCGAACAACTCGGGCAGGTCCAGTTCGTAGACGGTGGCGTCGGCGGGCAGACCCATCCGGAACGCGCGGGTGTCCAGACCGGCGCCGAGCAGAACGATCTGCCTGCATCCGGCGGCGACGGCCTCGGCCACCCGGTCGTCGACCAGGCGAACCCCGACGGATCTTCCCGCGAAGAACTGTTCGGCCACGGCCTCGACTCGCTCCCATTTCGCGGCGCCTGCCCCGGTGCGGGTGAAGTCACGTCGCGCCGCGTCGACGAACGCCGTAGCGAGCGGGTCGGCGTAGAGCCGATCCGGCCTGCGCGACTCCTGCTCGCGGATCAGCGCGACGCCGATCGCTGTCAGCGCCACCCCCGCGGTAGGTGCGTTCACGTGTGTCATCTGCCCCTCCTTCAAACTAACTTGCCGACCGGCTAGTGATCTCGGTCATGATTCGACGGTAGGCTCCCCCTAGCCGGTCGTCAAGCAAAGGAAAGCCCCGTGGACGGACGTCGTAGCGACACCAGGGAACGCATTCGCACGGTGGCGATGGAACTGTTCTCCGAGCGCGGGTACGAGAAGACCTCGCTGCGCGAGATCGCCGAGCGGCTCGGCGTCACCAAAGCCGCGCTGTACTACCACTTCCGAACCAAGGAAGACATCGTCGTCAGCCTCTCCGACGATCTGCGCCGTGGCATCGACGACATCGTCACCTGGGCCGAACAGGCACCGCCGGGTTCCGAACGGGCCGAGCAGATCCTGCGCCGCTACAGCGCGCTGCTGCACAGTCTCGGCCGTGACATGGTGCGGTTCTGGCACGAGAACCAACCCGCGTTCCGCGACCTCGGTTTCGGCGCGGGCCTGCGCTACCAGTTCCGCGTGCTCGCCGACCTCATGACCGCGCCCGACGGTGCTGCGCTGGACATCTACCACGCACGGCAAGCGCTGCTCGCCATCAGCTGGAGCCTGTCGATGATGGGCGATCTCGATCTGACCGACGACCAGATGCACACCGCGGCAACGGATATCGCGATCGATATCCTCGCCAGGATCCACTGAACGTACATCGTCGAGCGCCGGAAACGCGTTGCCCGCGAGCACCTGCGTCCGCGATCATCGATCATGACCATCAGCACCAGCGCTCAGCCCGGGTCGACTCCCCCGCAGCGGATCGATCTGGGCGATCTGCTGCTGCGCCGGTGGCGCCCCAGTGACCTGACCCGCCAGTTCACCGCGCTGAGCGCCTCGCACGCACACCTGCGCCCGTGGATGTCGTGGGCCGGGGAGCCGCCGACGCTCGCCGGGCAACGCCGTTCCCTGCAGATCTCGTCCGCACACTGGCCGACACCCGACGGCGGCTACCTCTACGGGATCTTCACCGCGAGCGGCGAGGTGGCCGGTGGCATCGGACTCCACGACAGGATCGACCCGGCCGCACTGGAGATCGGTTACTGGTGCCATACCGCCCACACCGGACGGGGAATCATCACGCGCGCCGCCCATGCTCTGACCACCGCCGCGCTCGCCCTCCCCCACATCGGTCGCGTCGAAATCCATTGCGACGCGGCCAATGTCCGCAGTGCGGCTGTTCCCCGACGGCTCGGATACGAGCTGGTCAGCACTGCCCCGCGCCCGCGCACAGCGCCCGCCGACTCCGGCATCGGCATGGTCTGGTCGACCATCGAGGGTCCTCGGTCGGGCCGAGGAGATCGCTTGTCGCTCGACGACCCCCGGACTAGACTGTGACGCACACCACATCGCGACGGCGGGTGCACACCGCCGTCCAGCGCGATCGTGATCCGATCGGAGCGCCGGATCGCGGTGTTCGATCGTGGCCCCCCGCTCGTCGGACCGGGCCCGAAGTCACTCCAACCCCGCTCGACCGCGCAAGGAGATGACCGTCATGGCGGTTGCCGTCGAACTCGAATTCACCGGCGCGACACTCGAACAGTACGACCAGGCCCTCGGGAAGATGGGCTTCGTGCACGGCGGCTCCGGCGGCCCCGGCCTCCTGTTCCATCTGGTCAGGAAGACCGACACCGGATTCCACGTCACCGACGTGTGGGAAACCCCCGAGCAATTCCAGAGCTTCGCCGAATCCACCCTCGGCCCCATCGGCATGGAAGTCGGCATGCCCAACCAGCCCACCATCGAAGTCCACGAAATCTACAACTACCTGGCTCAGGGAAACTGACACGCCACACGGGGCGAGTAGTCGCCGAACCACGCCGCTCGAGCCGGTGCCTGTGCCTCGTTCCAGGTCAGGACCTGCGGCTCAGGCCATGTGGGCGCGCAGGGCTTGGGCGAACCAGGTGAAGATCGGGGCCAGGTCGGGTTGGTCGGGCCAGGCGTTCACGGTGCCGAGTAGCCGCCAATAGCGTTGTACGCGTGGGTCGTCGGCTACATCGAGTCGTTCGAGGATCCACCGGCGGAGTGCGTTGTCGTCAGGGCGGTCGAAGGTGGTGGCGTAGCGGGCGGTGAGGGCATCGAGGATGGGGGTCGCGGCCGGGGGTTGTGGGGGCATGCCCGCGGCGACGGCGCCACCGACGAGTGTGCGGACGGCTTCGGTGAGGTCGTGGTGTAGGCCGGTGGTGTCACCTGCGGCGCGTTCGCGGGCCTGGTAGTCGGCCATCCGGCGGACGGCGTCACGGAAGTCGGTGTCCTGCACCAGTTCCGCCAGTTCCATCCAGGCTGCCAGCTGATCTGGGGTCGGGTCGTCGGGGAGGTCGGGCACGCTTGCCCGGACCAGCTCCACCATGGCGGGGTTGGCGGCGTAGCGGCCGAAGGTGTCGTCGACGAAATCCTCGATGAGGCGGTGCCTTTCGGCAGCGGACAGGGCGGCGAGTCGGTGCATGAGGTCCATCTCTCGTTGGCTGGAGTCCCGGACGGCCACCGCTCGCAACACGGCCCGGCGCACCCGCAGGGTCCGGATCTCGACGTCGAGCGCGTCCGCGTGAGTGGCGGCGACCTCTGACATCGCGGATTCGCGATCGAGCACAGCGCGCACGGTGCTCAGATCCATGCCGAGTGCGCGCAGGGTGCGCACGAATTCCAGTCGCGCGATCGCGGCGGTGTCGTAGAGGCGGTGGCCGGCCGGGCTGAGTACGGTCGGCGCCACGATGTCGCGGTCGGCGTAGAAGCGGATGGTCTTGACCGTGAGCGCGGTACGCGCGGCCACTTCACCGATCGTGCGGAGCGTGTCGTCGTCCATGGATCTCAGCGTGCCGTCTCCCCTCGGGGGAGAGGCAAATCCTCGCTGCGCGGAATCAGCGGCGCCGCTCGGCCTCTCACAGCGCCATCGCCGGAGCGGGCGTCTCGCGCATGATCCGGACGGACGGTCACAGCGGTGCGGGCGGTTCCGGCGTGGTCTGGCGGGCGGGCAGGGCGCTGATCGTCAATGCCAGCATGACCAGTGCGATGCCCGCGAGTTCCAGCAGGGTGGGGCGTTGCGCGAGAGCGATCGCGCCCACGACGGTCGCGGTCGCCGGGAGCAACGCGAGCAGCAGGGCGAATCGGGCGCGTCCCACCGCGGTCAGCACCACCTGGTCCAGCGCGTAGGGCACCGCACTCGACAGCACACCGACACCGAGACCGAGCAGCCAGGTCCGCGGATCGGCGAATACCGCGGCATCGATCATCAGCTGCGGAATCAGCACGAACGGCGCCAGTAGCACCGCCGCGGCCGCCATCCCGACAGCGAGAGAATCCTGGCCTTCACCGGTATCGGCGACGCGCTTGCCGACCAGGATGTACGCCGCCCACAGGACCGCCGAGGCGAGAGCGAACCCCACCCCGACCGGCTCGACGTCGAACTGCACGCCGGCCAGCAACACCACACCGACCGCCACCAGCGCCACGGCGAGCAGGTCGCGCGCCCGCCGCGACCCGAGCGTCGCGACGGCGACCGGACCGAGGAATTCGATGGCCACGGCGGTGCCGAGCGGGATACGCGCGATGGCCTCGTAGAACACGATGTTCATCGACACGGTGACGATGCCGAAGCCCGCCGCCGTCGCGATGCCCCGCCGTGTCCAGCGGGTCCGCCACGGCCGCCGCCAGGCCAGCAACGCGACCCCCGCCGCCGCGGCCCGCAACCAGGCGACAGTGGACGGCTCGGTGGTGTCGAACAGGAAGACGCCGAGTGCCGCACCCACATATTGCGAGGTCGCCGCGATGATGAACACCATCGGCACCGACCAGCCGGGTAGCGCGCGCGTCGCCGCCCGGTCGGTTGTCGAGATCGCATTCATCCCAGGAGTAATCCACACACGGGCACGGATTTCAACGCGAACCGGCCCGGGATCGAATGATCGAGGACCGGTTCGCACTACCGGTGACAGTGCGTCCCGTGGCTGCCGGAACGTCGACGCCGGCAGCTGCGGAGTTTCGCGTTCGCGCGGTTACCGGACGCCGAACCACCTGGTCAGCGCCGCGCGCAGATCAGCTGCGGCGGTGTCCGACGACTCGTCGATCGTTGCCACCCAGGCGATGTGACCGTCGGGGCGGATCAGGAGTGCGTCGGCGAGACGATCGCCGGTCTTGGCCGCGTGGATGTCGACGCGCGGCGCCCACTCCCCGACGATCTCACGCAGGTCGGCACGGTCGGCCAGGTCGAGGAAGACCGGTCGCGCGCCGCGCATGATCTCGGCGACGGTGGTGGTGCCCTGGTCGGTGTGCAGGCTCAGATCAGGAGCGAAAGTTCCGGTGAGCGACGGGGTTCCGGGCGTCGGGTAGCGCAGATCGGTGCCCGCGACGAGGGCTCCCATACGGCGCAACGCGGGTTCGTCGGAGAGCAGTTCCTGGAATACCGCGCGCAGTGCCTCGGCGGCAGGGTCCTGACCCTGGCGAAGTGCCGCCTGGGCGCGGGTCTGCAGCAGCGCGCGACCACCGGCGAAGTGACGTTCGTCGTGGTAGGTGTCGAGCAGGTCGGCCGGTGCCCAACCGTGGATGTCCGCGGCCAGCTTCCAGGCCAGGTTCACCGAATCGGTCATGCCGAGATTCATCGCGGCGCCGGTCGCGGGCAGCAGGTGGGCCGCGTCCCCCGCCAGGAAAACCCGGCCCACACGGTAGTTTTCGGCCTGTCGGTCCTGGAACTGGTAGCGCGACAAGCGAGTCGGCGCACCGAGCGCAACCTCCGCGCCCAGCACACGCCGGACGCTGTGGCCGAGTTCGGCCATGGTCAGTGGTTCGTCGTTGTCGTATTCGGCGTCGTCGTTCTCGGTGGTCTGGAAGAACATCACGCGGTCCTCGGAGCTGACCCGTCCCAGCGCGAACACCCCGGTGTCGGTGCGGGTGAATCCCGGATCGATCCGTCCGACACCGGGCACCTCGAGGCCGCCGTCGTCGAGCACGGTCACCGACTCGTGCACCGCGACCACGGCCAGCCGGTTGACCTCCGGATAGGTGCTGCCGGGGAACCCGATTCCGGCCAGTTCGCGAATCCGGCTGCGGCCGCCGTCGCAGCCGACCAGGTAGCGGGCCCGCACCCGGTACGGTTCGTCCGGCCCGTTCACTTCCGCGATCACCGCCTCGTCGTCCTGGGTCACCGCGACCACTTCGTGTCCGCGCCGGATCTCGGCGCCGAGGTCGACGGCGTCCTCGGCGAGCAGTTCCTCGACCCGCGCCTGCGGAATCGCCATGGCGTGCAACGGAGTTTCGTCGAGACCGGTGAAGTCCAGGTGCACCCCGCCGAAAGGGAAGATCGGCTTCGGACTCGCGTCACCGCTGACCGCCGTCATCCGGTCGAGCAGGCCCCGATAGCGCAGCACATCCAGAATTCGCCCGCCGAGACCGCTGGCCTTCTGCGCGGTGCCCGGCCGTTCACGACGTTCGAGCACCAACGGCCGCACCCCGGCCCGGCCCAGTTCCCCGGCGAGCATCAATCCGGCAGGCCCAGCGCCGACAACGATCACGTCGGTGGTCATCTCTTGCATCTCGTCACTCCCGAATACGGCTGGTCCCTGCATTGCCCAGCGATTCTGCAGCACCACCGGGGCCTTGCCGCAAGCCCCGGGGTGAGCTATAAGTTAGAAGGGGCAACGAGTCAGCGGGTCACCGTCAGGTGGTTGTCAGCGGAAGTACACATAGTCCTGGACCCAGTGGAATCCGCGGCTGCGCAAGGTGAAGGTGTCGGGGTCCTTGCGTTCCAGGGTGATCGTGATCGGGCGGTCGTGCAGTGTTCCGCGCAGCAGCAGTCGGTCCGGGGTGGGTTTTTCGGAGGACAGTGTCGCGAACGGTGGTCCGGGGTCGACCGCTCCGATGGCGTTCATCGAGGTGAGCTCCACTTGTCCATCGGGGCGGAAGTGGGCGTGCGCGGGTACCAGTTCGCCGTTCATCCGCTGGTAGGCGGCTTCCTGCGGGTCATCGAAAACCAGTCGCTGCCACCGTGTTTCGTCGGTGGTCAACGGCGGGATCGGCTGCCCGTCGATGGTGAAATCCCGCACCTCCCAGATTCCGTACAGCGCCGACTTGGGGCTCGCGGCACCGGATTGTTCGTGCCAGACCACCCAGCGGTCATAGCCGCTCCCCAACGCGACCCACAGGCCCAGCGCCGCCACCACCCAGATCGCCACGCGGTTCTTCCTGGCGTCGGTGAACAGCGCGGGCTGGGTCAGCGGCGCGCAGGCGCGGTCGCGCGCGAAGACATCGGTCAGCCGGCGCAGGTACGGCGCGAGCAGGAACACGCTGATCAGCAGCAGATGCGCGGCGAGCAGCTTCTCCGGTATGTCGAACGTCATGTTCAGCAGCAGAATTTGCGCTGTACTCGCCAGCGTCAACGCGGCGCCGAGCACTGCGGTCCTGGACACGAACAGCAGCAGCCCCGCCACCACTTCCACCCCACCGAGAGCCATCTCGTACGGATACGAGCTGCCGACCTGCAACCACAACACCGAGGCGGGGCTCATCTCGCCGTACGGCCGCAACAGCTGCGCCAGTCCGGGGGCCGGCATCTGGGTGGGGATCAGTTTGGCGAACCCGAACCCGATCATCTGCCCGCCCAGAGCCAGCCGCAGGAACAGCGAGAACCAGGCGAGCGCGCGGGCGGGTACGGGACGACGGTCGACGGCTGTCCACACCGCGGCGCCGGTCGCCGCGACGACCAGCAGACAGAACACCAGTACCCAGACGGCGGTCTGGTCGCCCGCTCCGGAATCCTGGTGTAACTGAGCGTCGACCCCGAAGACCGCTCGACCCACCGGCCCGGTGACGGGGTCGGTGATGGGCATGTTCCACGGCCCCGGGTATTCGCGAATCCACCGGCCGAGGATGCCGAGCAGCGCGAACGGGATATAGGTGAGAAGCAGGCAGAGCAGGCCGAAGTAGATGATGGAGAATCGGAGGACGATCTGGGTCAGCACGGGCCGACCGGCCCGTGCGGCGACGGGGGCCGACACTGTCGTGGTCACTGCTGCATCCTCGGGTCGTGGGTCGGGTCGGCGTACAGGGGCGGGCAGCCGAGTTCCCCCGCGTCGGAGCGAAGTTCGTAATGCCAGGGTTCGTTCGCGTAGATCTGGCACAACCCATAGGCGGCGCCGTGCGCGGCCAACCATGCCGCGCCGTCGGTCGGCCCGATATCAACCGCCTCACCGGCTACGTGAGCGGAGGTGTAGGGGGTTGCCACCCACCGAGCGGCTTCGGTTTCCGAGCCGTATTTCGAGACTGCCTCGCGCAGCAGTTGTTCCTGGTATTCCGGCGACCGCCAGCCACTGTTGACGACGAGCTCGACTCCGTCGTCCGCGGCGTCGGCGGCGGCGGCGCGCAGGGCGGCGAGCAGATCGGAGTCGAGGTTGCCCACGGACGGATTCCCGTCATCGAAGAGCGTCGCGCCGGGCGGACCGGCGTGGCCGCCGACAAAGGCGTCGATGGATCGTGCGACCGAGGACATGGTCGGCAGCGACTGGTAAACGAGGACACCGACAGATGCCGCGCTGACGATGACAACGGCGCCGAGGGCGATCGATCGGAGACGGCGAATCGCCGGTTCACGGTAGTTCATGCCCCTCAGTCAAGGCAGCATGGTGTTGCCGACGCGTATGCGGTTTCGGATACGCCGACGATATCCCCGGGCTGGGAGAATCGAGCGTCTATGCGTGTACTGATCGTCGAGGACGAACCCTATCTGGCGGAGGCCATCCGCGATGGCCTGCGCCTGGACGCGATCGCCGGCGACATCGCGGGTGACGGCGACACCGCACTGGAACTGCTGAGCGTCAACACCTACGACATCGCGGTCCTGGACCGCGATGTCCCGGGTCCCTCCGGCGACGAGATCGCCGAATACATCGTCGCCTCCGGTAGCGGTCTGCCGATCCTGATGCTCACCGCAGCCGATCGGCTCGACGACAAAGCGAGTGGTTTCGGGCTCGGTGCCGACGACTATCTCACCAAGCCGTTCGAACTCCGCGAACTGGTCCTCCGGCTCAGAGCGCTCGATCGCAGGCGCGCGCACAACCGGCCACCGGTGCGCGAGATCGCCGGGTTGCGGCTGGACGCGTTCCGCCGGGAGGTCTACCGCGACGGCCGCTACATCGCTCTGACCCGCAAGCAGTTCGCGGTGCTCGAAGTGCTCATCGCCGCCGAAGGCGGGGTCGTGAGCGCCGAGGAACTCCTGGAGCGGGCGTGGGACGAGAACGCGGACCCGTTCACCAACGCGGTGCGTATCACCGTCTCGGCGCTACGCAAACGGCTCGGCGAGCCCTGGGTCATCACCACCGTGGCCGGTGTCGGGTATCGCATCAGCGACGGGCGAGCGCGTGGGTAGGGCACCCGGATTGAGTGTTCGCCTCAAACTCACCCTCAGCTACGCAGGCTTCATCACGGTCGTGGGTTCTCTGCTCATCGCCGCTGTGGGTGTCTACTACCTGTGGTACCTGCCCGAGGGGTGGATCTACACCAGCGGCGGCGATTTCTGGATCGATCGCGGCATGCTGCTACGGTCCTTCGCGCCGTTCGTGACCATTGTGATGGCTTTCCTGCTGGCGATCGGTCTGGTGGGCGGATGGTTCCTCGCCGGTTGGATGCTCACCCCGCTGACCCGTATCACCGCCGCTACCCGGACCGCCGCGAACGGCTCACTCGCCCACCGAATCCGGCTGCCGGGCCGCAGCGACGAGTTCCGCGAACTCGCCGACGCCTTCGACATCATGCTCGCCCGGCTGGAAGCACACGTCACCGAACAGCGTCGATTCGCCGCCAACGCCTCCCACGAACTGCGCACGCCGCTGGCGATCACCCAGACCCTGCTCGACGTGGCCCGCGACGACCGCACCCACGACACCGGCGAACTGGTCGACCGCCTGCACGCCGTCAACACCCGAGCGATCGCTCTCACCGAGGCATTGCTCCTGCTCAGCCGCGCCGATCAAGGGTCGTTCACCCGAGAACACGTCGACCTCTCCCTGCTCGCGGAAGAAGCCGCCGAAACGCTGCTCGCCCTCGCCGAAGAACACGGCGTGAGCCTGGAGACCTCCGGCGAGGTGACGCCCACCATCGGTTCGCACGCCCTGCTGTTGCAGCTGACGACGAACCTCGTGCACAACGCGATCGTGCACAACCTGCCCGCACGCGGCATCGTGTGGGTCACGACCGGACTGTGCCCCGAGACCGTGGTGCTCACCGTCGAGAACACCGGCCCGGTCCTCGACCCCCTGGTGGTTTCCACACTGGTCGAGCCGTTTCAGCGCGGCACCGAACGCGTTCGCACCGACCACGCGGGCATCGGCCTCGGCCTGGCGATCGTCGACAGCATCACCGCGGCACACGGTGGAACCCTCGCACTCGATCCCCGTCCGGCCGGTGGACTCCGCGTCACCGTGCGGCTTCCGCGTCGGCCACTTCCGCCGACAGCACGGCGGTAACGGCTCCGACCCGGGCGTTCAGGGAGCACGCAGCACCGAACGCACCACTTCCGCTACCGCCGATCGCAATCGGTCGACCTCGTCCGCCCTGGCCAGTTGCTGTGCGAGTTCCCCGCCGACTGTCGACAACAACAGCGCGCCCACGGTGTCGGCGTCGATATCGGGACGGACTTCGTGCAGGAGCGTGCCGATGTGCTGCGCCCAGAACGTGTGGAATTCGGCGCTGCGCGGATGTGGCGGCATCGCCTGATAGGCCGCGATCAGCTCCACATCGTCGGTGACCATGCGCGTCATCGCATCGAAGAAGGCGAGTAGCCGGTCGGTCGCCGGCGCGCCCGGTCCCAGCGGCGGTGGGCCGCTCGACACCGCCGCCATCAACGCGACGGCGCCCTCGGCGACGAGCTCGTAGAGCAGGCCCGCGCGGCTGCCGAACCGGTGGAAGATGGTCCCCTTTCCGACACCTGCCGCCGCGGCCACCCGATCCATCGTCACCCCGGCCGCGCCGTGTTCGGCCAGCAGCGCGGCGGTGGCATCGAGGATCGCTCGACGGTTGCGCGCGGCATCGGCGCGTTCGGTGGGACGTCGGTCGGTCATCGCACCCGCTTTCTCGGCACCCGCCGATCCGTTGACAAGTTGACCGGCGGTCCATATCGTTCGAGATATATGGACCGGCAGTCAACTTATGGAGTTCTGATGCAGGCAATCGTAATGACCCAGACCGGCGCACCCGACGTTCTGGTAGCGCGCGAGATCGGCGAACCTCGCCCCGGCGAGGGACAGGTCGTCCTCCGGGCCGAAGTGGTGCCGGTGCTCTACCCGGAGACCAAGGTTCGGGCCGGCGCGTTTCCGTTTCCCGCGCCGCTGCCCGAGGTCTTCGGGTTCCAGGCGGCGGGCACGGTGATCGATATCGGCGCGGGCGTCGATCGGGCATTGCTGGGCGCCCGGGTGGTCGCGTCGACCCGCGGCTTCGGCGCCTACGCCGAACTTGTTGTCGCCGATACCGATTCGGTGACCACGATCCCGGCCGACCTGACCATCGAGCACGCCGCCGCGATACTGATGCCGGGATCGGTGGCATTGGCACTGATGGGGACAGCGGGTGTCGCGGCGGGCGAGACCGTCCTGGTCGAAGCGGCGGCTACCGGTGTCGGCAGCTGCCTCACCCAGCTGTGCGCCGCCGCGGGTGTGCGCGTCATCGGCACCGCGGGCGGGGAACAGAAGGCCCGGCTCGCGCGCGAGCGCGGCGCTCACGAGGTGCTCGATCACACCGCGCCCGACTGGGCGGATCAGCTGGCCGATCTCCTCACGGACGGCACGGTCGATGTCGTGTTCGATTCCATCGGGGGCGCATCACTGACGCCGCTGCTCGACCTGATCACGCCCCTGCGTGGCCGAATCCTCAGCTACGGCTGGCTCGACGGCGCTCCCGCACAGCTGGGCGTCACCGAACTGATCCTGCGCGGGCTCACGCTCACCGGCTGCGCGGGCACCGCCTGGCTCGGCGAAGTCGCCCGGCAGCGATCGGCGGCACTCACGGCAACAGCACAGGGCCTGCTGACACCCGCGATCGACTCGATCCTCCCCCTCGCCGACGCCGCGCGGGCACACCGAATGCTGGAGGACAGAACCGCTTTCGGCACGGTGCTCCTGCGTCCATGAACCTTCAGCCTCCTTGAAACTCGAGGTATGCTTCAACCAGCCTGAAGGTTGGTGGACGTCACGCAACCCGGGCACACCGATAGGAGCAAACCTCATGTCACAGGCCACATTCGGCGTCGACTCGCTGGCACTACCGTCCACCCCACTCGCGATCGAGACCCACCGGCTGATCAACGAGGCCCTCGAAACATCGGTATGCCATCACAGCGTTCGCGGGTTCTTGTTCGGACGGGCCCACGCCGCCGAGCAGAGCCTGCGGCCCGGCGCGGACTACGACGAGGAGCTCATGTACCTCATCTGCGCGCTGCACGACATCGGCCTGTCCGAACGCGCCGTCGGCACACAGCGATTCGAGATCGACGGCGCGGATTTCGCGGCCGAGTTCCTCGAAGCGCAGGGCATCGACGACGAACGCGTCGACATCATCTGGGACGCCATCGCCGCACACACGACAGGCCTCAGCGACTCACCCGTGTACCGCCGTCGCCGACCCGCCGCCATCTGGATCGCGGTCACCGGCATCGGTCTCGACGTCGGCGGCGGCCCCGACGATCTGCCCCCGGGATTCGCGGACCTGGTCCACGCCTCCTATCCACGTCTCGGCGGCACGCGAGCTCTCACCGACATCATCGAACGTCAAGCCGTCGCCGATCCGCGCAAGGCGCCGCCGGGCTCGCTGCCGGGCGAGATCCTCCGGCTGCGGCATCCGGAATTGGTGCCGTACACGTGGGACACGGTTCTCGACACGAGCGGCTGGCAGGACTGAGATGTCGAGAGCGCCCGGGCGGCTCCGTCCCAGGGTTACGAGAGCCGAACGGGCCTCGAGACGACGAGCGTCAGCGCGTCCGAAATCGATCGACCCGGCCAGAATGAGCCGGACGAACCCGAGGAGAACATCATGACGGTCCATCGGATGGATCATGTCGGCATCGTGGTCGACGATCTCGCGGCTGCTGTCGCGTTCTTCGTCGAACTGGGCCTGGAGCTGGAGGGCGAAGCCACAGTCGGGGGCCAATGGGCAGACGACCTGCTCGGATTGACGGGCGTCCGAGCCGACATGGCCGTCGTTCGGACACCCGACGGCCACAGCCGGGTCGAGCTCTCGACGTTCCGCTCGCCGACGACCACCCTTGCCGCGCCGAACACGCCGGTGAACATCCCCGGCATCCCGCGCCTGACATTCGTCGTCGACGATGTCGAGAACGTCCTCGACCGCCTGCGCGCCCACGGCGCCGAACTCGTGGGCACGCTCGCCCGCTACGAAGACATCTGCCGCTACGCCTATGTGCGCGGCCCCGACGGCGTCCTCCTCGGGCTGGTCGAGGAACTCCTGTGAGTCGGTTGTCGCCGAGCGAGGTGTGCTCTCCGCCAATGATGCCGTGTGGGCTGTGGCGGTCCGGCAGGTGGAGGTGATCGGGCCGCTGGCCGCGTCCGATCGGGTCGGTGCGCTGGCGGCTGATCGGGCGGCCATATGTGACCGCGGCGATCGACGAGGCCACTAAATCTGTTCCGGGCCTGGTGATCACCCTCGAAGCCCTTCGGCGACCTCGGTGGGATTGTGTTTGGCGCACATGGCGATCGACAAACGTCCCTGACTGGAACAGATCAGGGTGGAGGCCATGTGGCCGATGAGCGGCGAACCACTCGAGCTGTACGTGGACAACGCATCGGAGTTCAAGAGCGAGGCTCTGCGCCGCGGCTGCGAATAACACGGCATCCGGGTCGAACACCGGCCCCTGGGTGGCGCGCACTACGGCGGAGTCGTTGAACGGCTGATCTGGACCATGATGCGGCTGATACACGAACTGCTGGGCACCACGTTCTCCGATCCGGGTGAGCGAGGTGACTACAACAGCGACGCGAAAGCTGTTCTGACGCTGGCCGAACTGCGGCAGTGGATGGCTCTGTCCGTGTCCTGCTGCCACGGCGAACCCCACGACAGCCTGGGCGGTCGCACCCCGGCAGGGATTGTGGAGCAGATGCGCCACATCACCGACACCGCGACCCGATCCAGCCGCAAGGCCCGCCGCGACGGCCAGTGCCGCCGCAACAACACCCCAACCAGGCAGAGCCCGTACCCGGTGGTGCCGCCACCGCCTACCGACACGGTTCCCGGCTCGGTGAAACCGTTCGAGGTGATCGAGCAGCGGCGAATATCGTTGACCCGGTAGATCTGTCGCATCTGCATCCGGGCGCGCAGCGGATCGCGATGTTGCCCGTCGAAGAACGGATCAGGTATGTGCCTACGGATCGCTGGATCGGCTACACCCGCGCCAGCGACGCGCTGACCCGATTGGAGACGCTGCCGACCACGCCCAGTAAGCAGCGGATGCCGAACCTGCTGCTGATCGGGGCGACCAACAACAAGTCGATGATCATCGAGAAGTTCCGGCGCGACCATTCACCGGTGTCGCATCCCGATCGGGAGGAGATACCAGTACTCACGGTGTAGATGCACTCGGGTCCCGCGGTGACTCGCTTCTACACTGCGGTCCTGGCGGCATTGGGAGCTCCGATGCGAACCCGGGCGCCGCGGCCGGACGAGCTCGAACAGCTGGTGCTGCGGCTGTTGCGCGCTACGGGTGTTCGGATACTCGTGATCGGCGAACTGCACAACGTGTTGAGTGACCGCGAAAGCGGCGCCCGACGGGAGTTCTACAACACCACCGCCGAAGAGGTCGACGACCAGCGCGCGTACTTGATCCGCTACGGCGTTCCACCGGGATTTCTGTCTCTGGCCCCGCAACCGTGGTGGGGACGTTCGGTCACCCCTGACGAGGCCGCGGTGATCCGGGTGCATCACCGAGGACGATCTGGGGCAGCTACGGGCGCGGATGATGCCGTGACCAGTAGAAGGTTTTGCCACGATTCGTGTCGGACCCGGTTCGATGCCGGCACGTCATCATGGATAACGACGACAGCGCTGGCGAACAGGTCGAACGCCGCGTCTCCGAAGCCGATCTCGGGCGGCTACGCGCCCAACTCAGCTCGTGACGGCGGCAGCCCTAAGGTAGCTGTAGACGGTTGCCCGACTGCCTTCAATTCCGCCTGTCCACGCGACGGTCGGCGGTCGACGGCGCTGCCGCCCAACTCGCGCATGGCGCATGCTCAGCGAAGAAGGTGGCCGCTACAGCGACTAACGGCACCCCGGTGGCATGCTCAAAGTAATCATCGAGCAATTATTGTTCACCGAGAACATAAATACGAAGCAATCCTCGAGCTAATTTATCAAACTCAGGGATATAATCCCGCCTGGAACGATCGGGCCGAGATAATCGGCAAGTGTGATGTGTGTCATATTGGCCTTGCATGCGAAAGACGGCGGGTTTTATGTTTGTTGCGGGCGCCTCAGAGCGCCACTCATACTCGGGGGGAGGTGATGAAGTGATGCAGAAGAAGCAGAAGTACAGCGCGCCGCGACTTGCCAAGGTCGGTTCCTTCCGGAAAGACACCGGAAATCTCCGTCGTGGCATTCCGGAGCCAGTCATCGTGATCCCGCTCGGCGGGTAATTCCGGCATTCTACGGGGAGGGGCGGACAACGTAATGGAAGAGTACTTCATAGTTTTACCGGACTCTGAGGGGCTTCTCGAAACCTTGACGCCCCTCCCTCTGCCGAAAATTCGGCAAAGATTCAACTACCCTTCCGGGAACGCATGGATAATAGGTAGTTGGAATCCAAATTGGGCAGTATCCGCACATGGCCGAGAATCATCGATCGTCATGATCGGTCCCAGCCACGTCCCGCAGACGACTCACATCGACAAATACGTTTCCGATCCTACTGTGCATCGACTCGATACCCTGGCACACGAAATTCACGGCAGCCAGTACATTATTGCATGGGACGGCTCGTCGACACACGTTCATGGGTCGGGATCGGGCATGCGGAAGGTATTTCACACTCGAGTACAGGGGGTACCTATCGCGGGTAGTCGCGCCGACTATTTGGCCCGACTTCGTGGCGTTGAACTGGACGAGTACCAATTGGCTCTCAGGTTGATGGACTACGTTCCCCACCCCTTGGATGTGAATCCTGTCTGGAGTGGCGTGAACGCGGTGCCGCCAGGCCACGGAGTGCGCATCGCTGGGACCAGGGAGCCCTCGCTCCGTCAGTGGTGGAGCCCTCCTCGCGCCGAACTCGGTCTGGAAGAAGGCGCTGCGAGGGTCAGACATGCCCTCGAACTCGCGGTCCGCGCCCGCACTTCCACTGTCGATCGCATCAGCTGCGACCTCTCTGGGGGTCTGGACTCAACGCCGATCACCCATCTCGTGTCAGCCTCGACCGACCGGTTCACGGCCCGTACCATAGCGAGCCGTGATCCCGCTGACGCAGACATGGATTGGGCGAACCGATCAGCATCCTCACTCGACAACCTCGACCGCGTCATCGTCGCTCCCGCGGATCTACCTCTGTTCTACTCCGGGCTCCTGGAATCTGTTCACCGGACAGACGAACCCGCAACCACCTTGCTGGATCCGCGCAGACAGTTCGCCGGCTACGAACATTTGCGAGCAGAGAACCGACAGGTGCATCTGACCGGGATCGGAGGCGATCATCTGTTCACTCCGCCCATGACTCATGTCCGCGACCAACTTCGTCGCCACCCCGCGCGAGCAGTACGGCACCTCAGGGCGCACCGCGTCCAGGAGAAGTGGACACAGGCCGCAACCCTACGATCCTTGACGCGGCGCGAATCGTACGCTCGGTGGCTCGAGCGGGCTGCGGCATCGGTCATGGCGGGCCACAAGTCGGGGACGGGTAGCACGCCGGATGTTCTCGGGTGGGATATGTTTCCACACATGCCCCTCTGGGCAACCGATCATGCGCGGCGAATGGCACGTTCCGCATTGTCGGAAGCTGCTGAGAACGCGCGACCGTTGCACACCGGACGAGGGATCAGCGCAGATCTCTACGCGATCCAGTTCGGCACGCGTACGACGCGAATACTGCATCAAATGAGCGAACAAAGCGGCATAGCGATGGAGTCGCCGTTCTTCGATGATCGCGTCGTCGAGGCAGCTCTGTCCGTCGAGCCTCTCCTCCGGGCCAGCCCATGGGATTTCAAAACACTCATCAAAGAAGCTATGCGGCCGATCATTGATCCAGCGCTTCTCAACCGCCAGACAAAAGGCACTGGGTCGTCCGATAAGGCTGATGGCCTTACGCTTCATGCGTCTACTATCATCGATACGGTGGTCTCGTCGAGGCTCGCGGAACGCGGACTCGTAGATGCACACCGGATACGTGAAATCCTTGAGCGCAACCCGACCGATATAGCGCTGGTAGCCGGCGGTCTGGATAATACGTTGGCCAACACCCTTTGGGTGGAGGCAGTCGAGGGGAACCGATGGCGAAACTGACAGCGCACGTAGATCTCGCAAAGACCGACAACGGGGCTATTCTGTTGAATTCTCGAACGGGCGCCTACTGGGAAGTCAACGACACGGGGCGACACATCATAGAAGCTCTGATCGAGTCCGGATCCCGAGAAGCGGCCGCGCAGGCCATCGTCGAGAAATTCGACGTGAGCCTCGAACAAGCCGAAGCGGACATCAAAAAAATTGTGGAAGAATTGTCAGAGGCGGGATTGCTGACCGAATGACATACCAATCAGTAATGGAATCGCCGCGCTTTCCATCGCCTACGCGCCAACGTGTCGTCGCTCTCGCGGCAATTCCGATCGCGGCTGCTATCACGCGGCTGTCCGCTGAGCATCTTCGTCGATGCTTGGAGCAGTTGAGGCGAGGTGCTCGCCCGGCGACGTACCAGGAAGCGCTTGCCTGCCGCGACGCCGTGGTCAGCGTCAGCTTGCGGTGTGCGAGTAGGGAGGGCTGCCTGCTGCGCTCTGTGAGCGCTGCTGTCGCCTGCCGACTCCAAGGCAGGTGGCCCACATGGAGTGTCGGTGTGCAGACCAGGTCACCCTTCGGCGCTCACGCATGGATAGAGGTGGATGGGCACATGGTCAACGAGCTGATCCCGGACGACTCCATGAGCCGGTTGTTCTCCGTCCCACCAATTGAACGGCGGCGATAGCGTGACCTCTACCGACTCGATCGTCGATGCGCGCACCGGTTCTGGCTCTACCCGCAAAGTCGGGTATCGAGACCTGCTGAGGCTGCTGGGCACTCACCGCGGAGAGATGATCGGGGGCGGAGTACTGCTCGCGATCGGCACCGGTCTGAGTCTGCTGAACCCGTTGATCACCATGCGTATCATCGACGCCGTCTCCGCCGGATCCGCGGTACTCGGCCTGGTTTGCCTGCTTGCCGCAGCGATAGTGACGCAGGGCGCGTTCGATGTTGCAGGGACCTATGTGACCGCCAGAGCCGGAGAACGGGTCGTTCTCGGGCTGCGCACACGGCTGATCGATCATCTCCTGCGACTGCGTATGCGAGTGTTCGACACTGCACGAGTGGGTGATCTCAGCTCACGTCTGAGCGTCGACACCTCGTTGTTGCGCGAGAACGCGGTAACAACGGTGGTCCAGCTCGTCATCTCCGCGGGTGCCGTTCTTGCCGCTGTGTCCCTGATGTCCTGGATCAGCATTCCGTTGACGCTTGTTTCCCTGGCCACGACGTTGCTCACAGCGTTCATCGTCACTCGCGCGTTGTCGGGAATACGGCTCGCTGCGGAGCGAATCCAGACCAGCATCGGCGATCTGTCCTCGGATGCTGAACGTGCTCTGAGTTCCATCAAAACCGTACGCGCGAGCCACGCGACAGACCGCGAGACCCAACGCCTCGCCGGCAAAGCACACGACGCCTATGGAAGCGGGCTGTCCGCGGCACGCCTGGAAGCGGTCATCCAGCCGACGACTCTGATCGTTGCGAATGCTTCTTTTCTGATCGTGATCCTGGTCGGTGGCAGCTTCGTGGCAGCAGGGCGGCTTTCGTTGAGTGAATTGGTCGCTTTCCTGCTCTATTCCAATCTGCTGGCAACACCAGTGTCGGGTGCTGTAGCTCTGCTCGGATCCCTGCAACGCGGGATGGCATCGTTTCAACGCGTCGACGAGGCGTTTTCACTCGAGGCCGAAGAAGACCACCGACCAGCAGCAGACCGAGGTCGAGAGACTACGGGACACGTTGACGGCCTCGACGCGCCGCGTCGCCCGGCCACGCTTCAGTTCGAAGACGTGTCGTTCGCATACCGCCCCGGCAGCCCTGTCTTGCACAGTGTGTCGTTCGCCGTCGAACCGGGCACCCAGATCGCCTTGGTCGGCCGGTCTGGAAGCGGGAAGAGCACAATCCTCTCGCTCATCGAGCGCTTCTATCGACCCGACAGCGGATCGATCACTTTCGATGGTGAAGACATCTGGGGTCTGCCTCTTCGGCACTACCGCAGCGGGATCTCGTACGTGGAGCAGGACTCCCCCGTGATGGACGGCACGATACGAGACAACCTGGTGTACATGGTGCCCGACGCCTCCGAGGACGATATCGCCACAGCAGCTGTCATGTCCGGGTTCGACGAGGTGATAGACCGGCTCGGCGACGGGCTCGAATCCCTGGTCGGTGAACACGGAAAGACACTCTCTGGTGGGGAGCGGCAACGACTCGCGATTGCGCGAGCGCTGCTTGCCAAGTCTCGGCTGCTTCTACTCGACGAACCAACCGCCAACCTGGACCCGATCAGCGAGAAGGCAATAGCCGAGACGCTGCGAAACCTGCGCGGCAGATGCACGGTGGTCATCGTGGCGCACCGCTTTTCCACCGTGCGCAACGCCGATTCGATCGTGGTCATGAACGGCGGAACTATTGAGGCCACAGGGTCACACGACACTCTCCTCGCGACCAACCCCTACTATCAGCAGCTCACCCGAGACTCCATACTCGATGAGGGCACGAACAACCACCGATTCGAAACCCCACTTCCTGGCGCAAGCGAGGCCCGCAACGCCTGAGCTGCCGGAGCTGTCGATTCACGAGCCTGCGCGTTTGACGAGGCTTCGAACACTGGCGTGTCTCAAACCGCCTGCGCTACAAGCCTCCGGTTCAAACCGCACCGCGGACACGGCGAGTACGGAGCACGGAAATCTCCGAAGCCGTCTCACGCCGGCTCAGCTCGTGACAGCCCCGGCCCGCAGATAGCTGTAGACGGTTTCACGACTGATTCCGAACTCCTTGGCCAGCGTCGACTTCCGCTCGCCTGCCGCTGCGCGCTCGCGCAACTGGTCGCTCTGAGCGTCGGTGAGTGCGGGGTTTGCGGCCGGTGTAGATGCCACGCACCTTGGCCGCGGCGATGCCCTCGCGTTGGCATTCGAGGATCGGGGAGCGTTCGAACTCGGCGAATGCTCCCATCACCGATAGCAGCAACGTCGCCATCGGTGAGTCCTCGCCGGTGACCGTCAACGATTCCTTGACGAACTCCACCCGCACCCCTTTGCCTGTCCGCTGAGCGACACTCTCACCACAAGCCGTCTATCGAACATACATTCGAACACGTTGTAGACTGGGGCTCATGTCGCTGCCCCTGCAAGGTTCACTGTTCGACGGTGATGCGATTGCCCTGGGTTCGATCGAGGCGATCCGGCGCACCCCACTCGACGCGACCAGCTGGGTCGATGTGCTGCCCGGCTGGCTGAGCGGCGCGAGCCGGCTGTTCGATCGACTGGCCGAACGCGTTCCCTGGCACGCCGAACGCAGGCCGATGTACGACCGGGTCGTGGACGTGCCGCGACTGGTGTCGTTCTTCGGGGAGAACGACCCGCTCCCCGATCACATTCTGGTCGATGCGCGGGCGGCCTTGACCGCGCATTACGCGGCGGAACTCGGTGAACCGTTCCGCACGGCCGGGCTGTGTTTCTACCGCGACGGTCGGGACAGCGTCGCCTGGCACGGCGACACGATCGGCCGCGGCGCCACCCACGACACGATGGTCGCGATCGTCTCGGTCGGAGCGCCGCGCGCTCTGCTGCTGCGCCCGCGCGGCGGTGGCGCGAGCGTCCGGTTCACGGCCGGGCACGGGGATCTCCTGGTGATGGGCGGGGCATGTCAGCGCACCTGGGAACACGCGGTCCCCAAGACCGCACGCCCCGTCGGACCCCGCATCAGCATCCAGTTCCGCCCCCGCGGGGTCCGGTGACCCGACCACGTCCGTCGGACTGATTCCGTCGAAACACTTTCCGTTGCGATGGCCGGTTTGCGATCGTCACCGGCGCGACGGTGCGCACACCGACTGGCCGGCGATCGGTGATGCCCGCACGGTTGGCCGGCAGTACTGCACCCAGGCCGAGCTGCACAGTCACATTCGTCGCCAACTGGACAATATTGTCGCCCAGGCCATTTCGCTGTCGGACACCGCGATCATCACCGATGCCGAATCGGAAGCCGTGCTCCGCCAACTGCGCCGCTGGGCAATCGCCGCCCAGGAAGTCCTCGACTACCGCTGCGCCGACACCGACAACGGCGTCGAGGTCGGCACGGTCTATCGCGCGAAGGGCGGGCCAGGGACTATGTCTGGCTGGGGATCGTCCGGGGCTGACGGATGTCGGCGACGTGGCGGATTGTCGGTCGCTGGTCGTAGGATCCGGGGATGGGGAGTTCACTTCTGCCGCATGTGCGGGCATCGAACGCGCTGACGGGGCGGTGGTGCGAAACGTTCGAGGGCGGGGACGCGGTGGTGTCGGGGGCCGGATTGTGGCCGTTGCTCGCTGTGTTGGCCGGGGCTGCTTCCGGCCCGGCCAGGGATGAGCTCGCTGCCGCGGTGGGAGTTCCGGCGGAGCAGGCGCATGCGGCGGGGCTGGACATGCTGAAATCGCTGGATACTTCGCGGGAGGTGTCGACGGCGATCGGGGCGTGGGTCCGGGCGGGGCTGACCTTGCGCGAGGAGTGGGTTCGCAGTATGCCCGCCGGGACGGTCGGTGAGCTGGGCGATCCGGCGGCACTGGATGCGTGGGCGAACGAGCAGACCCGGGGGTTGATCAAGAAATTTCCGGTACCGATCACCTCGGACACGGCGCTCGCGCTGGCGACCGCGCTGATGGCACGCACCCGCTGGGTGACGGCGTTCGACGAGATCCTCTACACACCGGAAACCGGTCCGTGGCAAGGACATCGGGGACCCGGCCTGTACCGCACGAGCCATCCCGACGGCAGTGTGTCGGTACTCGACGACGAAGTGACCCGGGTGATCGTCACCGGCAAGGGCGAACTGGACGTGCACGTGCTGATCGGCGCGAATCCGCGGCACGGTCTGGCCACAGGCCTCGCAGCTCTGGACGGGACCGTCGAGGTGCGGACAGAACTGCCTGTCGGCACGACGGCACCCTGTCTATCGGTGAGTCGACGGGAGACCTTCGGCGGTGGCGACTCCGTGGTGCTGACCATGCCACCGTTCGAGGTGGAGAACAAGCACAACCTCGCTTGCCATGCGGCGATGTTCGGCCTGTCCACCTCGATGAACGTTCCCGGTTCCCATTTCGCCGGACTCGCAGCTGATCCGCTGGCGCTGGACGCTGCGGGTCAGGACGTCATCGCACGCTTCGACGCCGAAGGCTTCGAAGCGGCTGCCGTCACGGCCGTGGCGATGCGCCTCGGCGGTGTTCCGCAGAAGACATGGTCGACGATCACATCGGTGAACGTCGACCGCCCCTTCGGATTCATCGCGGTAGACCGGCCGACCGGCCTCGTCTTGGTCGCGGGTCAGGTCACGAAGCCGCCGGTGGAATGGGTTCGGCCGGTCGGTGTGGAACCGGCGGGCCGACGAAACCCGGGGCCGCCGTGGTGAGATCGGTAATCGACATTGCCGAAGCCGTTGCTCAGCAACAGGATTCGGTTTCGATACGGCTAGTGGAGGCCGTATCCTGGTAGCAGTCCGCAGTCAGGTGCACAGGGGGTCGTGGTGATCGTCGTTGTCGCGGACGAGAGCGAACTCGAAGGCGCGGAACAGATCGTCGGCGCGGCGCTCCGTGACCAGGCGTTTCGGGCGGGCGGCGTCGCCGTGTTCCGCTGTCACGTACCGGAGAACCGGGGTGGGTCGGTCGAGGTCGACGCGTTGGTGTGCACGCCGCAGAGCGTGACCATCGTGGAGGTGAAGGGTTTCACCGCCCGTCAGGAAGGCACCCTCGCCACCCCACCGAACGGCCCGTGGACCATCGACGGCGAACCGGCGGCGCTCTATCACGCCGTCCGGGTGCCGAACCCGTTCGTCCAGGTGCGCCGACAGGTGTTCGCGGCCAAGAGCCTGCTGCAGCAATCCGGGATCTTCGGCTGGGTGAACGCGGTGATCGCGCTGGTCGCGCAGCCCGGCGCCGAGATCACCATCGAGGAAACCAGGATCGCCGACGGGTACCGCGCGGTGCTGATCGATCGCGACGACGCCGGCGCGTTGCACGACTATTTCCAGGCCGAGAGCGGGCGCACGGTCCGGCTCAGCATCGATGACGTCACCCGGGTGTTCGGCGCGTTGAACCTGGGCCATCTGCTGCCTTCCCCCGATGAGCTGACAGCACAGGGCTTTCCGGCCGCGCTCGACCCGGCGACCACTTCCCGGCCCATCGCCCCGACCGCTGTGGAGCTCGGCTCCCCCTCGGAGACAGCTGTTTCCGACACCACATCGGATTCCCCTGCGGCGTCGACCGGTTCGGCTCGCGCATCTACACCCGCGTTTCTCGCCGCGATCGACAGACTCGCTCATCGACCCCCTACCGCGGCTCATCCCGAGGATCCGACGTCGGTGCCCGCTGAACGCGAGACGGAATCCCCTTCTTCGAGTGAAGGTTTCACCGGCGCGCAAGCCGACGAGTCCGACGACGCGGCGTTATCGGCCACAGCGATCGGACCACCCGACGAGCCGATACCCAGCGCCGAATCCGCCGAACCGGTGACTGACCGAACTTCACCCCCCGACGGTGCCGAACAAGACTCGCCCCAGGACGACAACCCGGAGCACGAGCCAACCGCTGAGGGCACTGCTCCGGACAGGGAAAGCGTTACACGCGCTGAGCCTTTCGACGACGACACGATCGATCTGGACGAACCCGCGCTCGGTGAAGTAGCCGAATCATCGGACGGTCAGCCCGAAAGCACTGTCTCACTGAGCAAATCCGTCGCAGCCGATGAATCGGTCGCGATCGACGATCCACCGACCGATGGCATCGAACGCCACGAACCCACGCCCGGGGACGAAGTGGCCGCTGCGGGCACATCCGCTGGTTCCGGCGAAAACCGCACTGCCGAGTGGGCTCCCGCGGTCGGTACAGTGGCCGCGTCGGGCGCTGCTGCCGCGGTCGGTGCCGCCGGGTCGGCCCGCGAGACCGAATCGCGAAGTACCCCTTCCCCGGCGTACACCCCCGCCGTCGCACCGTCGTATCGTTCCCCGGAAACCCCAGCGCCCCAGCGACACCCGGAGCACTGGTCCGATTGGGTCGAACACGACCGAACGACGCGGCAGCCGACCCTCTCGCAGAAATGGCGGTCGTGGCGTCGCGGGGACGGCCCGTCACTGCTCGAGCGGTGGCACAACCGTCCCGTTCGGGAGCGGAGTGCCCCCAGGCGGGGCCTGCGAGTCGGGCCCGGTGTCGCTTTGCTGCTGTTCATCGCGCTGTTCGGAGCCGGGTTCTTCGCGATCGCGGCGGTGCAGGCGAGCCGATTCGAGATGTCGGACTACGACCGGATGTGTGGCGAGGACAAGAAGCCGTTCCCGAACGCCGCGCCCTACGAGCGCGACGGCGCGCGCCCGATCTATCTGTCCGGTGACCTCACGACCATGGTCCACCCGAACGATCCGACCGCGTGGAACCCGGACGACCCGTCGACCGTGCAGCTCATCGCCTGCATGAAGCAGCTGGAACTGCGCGACCTCGTGCAGACCTGCCAGTACGGCCCCTCCCCCGGCGCACCGGTGGGGCGCACCGTCAACCTCTTCCGCGCCACCTACGAGGTCGCCGTCTACGAACTCCGTACCGGACGCGAGGTCGCCAAGGCCACCATGCTCGGTGAACGCTATTCCGACAACCCGGCCAACACCGACCAGGACCGCTGCCGGGCGGCCGCCGACGCCCCCGACTATCTCGGCCGCCGCCTCGGCCAACCCTCGACAGCCCAGCTCACCGGCTTCCTCGCCCCACTGGTCCACGCCCCCCGCTGAACCGCTTGACCTCGAGCGCACTCGAGGTAGCAGGATTCACCTCGTGCCCCGAGCACAACCCGACACCGCGCCTACCCAGCGTCGGTCGCGCCTCCGCCGGTTTCCTCGTACACCCACCGGCGGAGGCCGTCGGGCTCACAGCGGGGCATCTGCGGCGACCCGCACGACCTCGGCGAGATGCGGATCCAGTTCGCCCGACTCGAAGCGAGTCGTGCCGATCACATGCCAGAACTGGCCCGCGACGTTGCCCTCGTATTTGTATCGCCCGTCGGGCGTCAACGCGGCCCATCCTTCGGGCAGTCCGAGCAACACCGCGCGAATCGAGGGCGCCGCCCCCTGATCCGCCGCACCGGACCACAACACGACGTTTCCGTCTTCGCTACCGCTGGCGAGTAGATCGCCCGACGCGTCGAACGCCAAGGTCGACACCCGGCGGCGATGACCTTCCAAGGTGTGCAGATGCCGACCGGTGTCCATGTCCCACAGCCGGATCACCAGGTCGTCTCCCGCGGTGGCGAGGATGCCCCGCTGGGCGTCGACGGCCGCCGACCAGAGTTTTCCGGTGTGCCGCGTCAATTCGTGCACCGGCTCGCCCGACGCAACGTCCCAGATCCGTGCCGTGCCGTCCCAGGAGACGCTGGCGACGCGGTTGCCGTGAAATGCCACCCCGTACACCCGGTCTCGGTGCCCGCGCAGAGTGTGCAAGCACCGCCCCGACTCCACGTCCCAGATCCGAACGACGGAGTCGTCGCAGCCCGAGGCCATCAGCGCCCCGTCCGCGCTGAAGGCCAGGGACCGAACCCTGCCTCGGTGCTCGCGGTAGATCCCGTACTGGGCGCCGGTCGCACGGTTCCAGATCGTCACTGTGTCATCGTCGTTCGCCGTCGCGATCAGTTCACCGAAGGGGTTGAACGCGATCGCCCAGATCGGCGCATCCTCGATGCTGATGTGGCGCTCATAGGAGTCGGCGTCGAGGTTGAACAGGCTGAGTCTGCCGTCGTTGCCCACCATCGCGAGCTGCCCTGGTCGCACCGTGCTGAACAGCGCCGACTCGAAGGTCAGCAGGTGGTCGTCGCTGCCGGTCAGCGTGCGAACGAGACGTCCGGTGACGGTGTCCCACAGCCGGACGACGCCGTCGTTGCCCCGGGTGGACAGCATCGCCGAATCGGCGCTGAAGCCCACCGCTGTCGTTCGGCGGCCGTGCCCGGTGAGCAGGTATCGGCAGGCTCCGGTGACCGGATCCCAGAAACGCGTGGTGAATTGGTCGTCGGTCACCACGAGCTGGGCGCCGTCGGGCCGGAAAGCGAACGGCCAGATGGATCCGGTGTGGGCGGTGAGACGATGCCGCAGCTGACCGGTCTCGGACGCACGCAGGCAGACGAGCCCCGCACTGTCCCCGGAGGCCAGCAGCTCTCCCGACGGGTCGTACGACACCCAATAGATCGCCGCGCTGTGTTCGGTCGGGGCGTGCAGCACTTCTCCGGTGTCGGTATTCCAGACGCGGAGCAGCCCGTCGGTGTCCCCGCTGGCCAGCACGTCCCGGGACGGGTGGAAGGCCAGCGTGTAGATGCGTCCGGTGTGACCGGTCAACCTGCCGGTGAGCGTGCAGGTGACGGGGTCCCAGAGCGTCAGTAGTCCGTCTACTCCACCTACCGCTATCCGGGTTCCCGAGGAGTCGAAGGCGATGCGGTAGGCGGCGCCGCCCGCTGCCTGGAATTCCCCTGTTTGCCTGCCGGTTTCGATGTCCCACAGGCGTACCATGCCGTTGCCGTAGGCGGCGGCCAGCGTCCGACCGTGCAGGGCGATGCTGTAGATCAAGGTCATGCCGTGTTCGGGTGGCAGACACTCGTGACGCAGATCGCCGCTGGGCAACGACCACAGCCGCAGCACACCACGCGCGTCACCGGTGGCCAGCAGATCACCGCCGGGACCGAGCAGCACCGGCCACGGCCACTGTTCGTGCCCCCGCAGAATCCGGCGGAGTTCCCCACTGACGGCATCCCAGATGCCGACCGTTCCGTCGCCGGAGCCGGTGATCAGGACCTGGTCGGTGTACGCGACCGCGAAGGTGCGCGCGCGGTGGGTCTGCAGCATCCGCAGCGGCCGGCCGGTGTCGGCGTCACAGATCAGCACGCCCCCGTCGTCACTGCCGACCGCGACCGTACTGCCGTCCTGGCTGTACGCGACGGGCTGGGGCAGTCTGCCTCGACTGGCATGGAATCCGTGCCGAACGCCCAGTGCGGCAGGCGCGAATTCGGTCTGCACCGATCCGCCGGGTACTACGGCCGCGCCGCGCAGATCCGCCCCCGAGGCCTGCCCGATCACGTCCAGGAGTGCGGCGCGCTGCCAGCGGCTACCCCTGCCACGCGCGCCGGTCAGGTCGGTACGGATCAGGCGCGCCCTGGTGAGATCAGCGTCGGTCAGATCAGCGCTGACGAGGCGTGCGTCGTCCAGCCGCGCCGCGACCAGCCGCGCACCGCGCAGCACCGCGTGGGTCAGATTCGCGCCGATCAACCGCGCACCACTGAGATCGGCGCCGCTCAGATCGACCCCTTGCAGGTCGCGGTAGGAGAGGTCCTCGCCGGCCAACATCGCGCCGCGCAGGTCCGAGCTCGGCGCCGTGCGCAGCCGGGTGGTGATCCGCAACGCGTTGGTGCGTGAGTTCGGGTCGGCGTCGGAGTCGGACAACACCGACTCCGCCCAGGTACGCAGCGTGCGCGGGTCGGCGAGATCGCACAGGAAATCTATGATGAGCAAAGACAATTGGGCTTGCGCGAGGTGTGGTGCACTCACGCCCGCACCGAGAAGGCGGGCGAGGTGATCGGCCACCAGCCATTCGGTCACCGAGGAATGGATGAAACCGAACAGGTCGTCGTCGGTACGCACCAGCAGGCTGCCCGAACCGATGGCGTGCGCCGACTGCTGCACCGACATGCGATCGCGGACCGCGGTGTCGGTGAGTTCCCGTGCCACTTCCGACAATTCGGCCGCACGCAGATAGGGCCTGCCTGTCTCCCACACCCGCAGCGCGAAAGCCGTTACCGCCTTCCACAATTCGTCCAGCCCCAGTCCCGGCAGCGATCCGGCCACGGTAGCCGTGCGATCCACCTCGTAGCGAAGCCAGGAATCGAGGATCTCCCGATACAAGGCGGCCGGGCCGATGGCATTGGTTGTTCCCGCGGCCGCGCGCAACCGGCGTTCCTCGAGATCGGCGATGAAGCTGAGCATGCGCGGGTTCTGTGCCAGCCCGAGCAGGTCCTGGATGCCCCTGATCAACTGCATTCTGGCGTCGGCACGCCGCGTGTCACCCCCGTAGCGATTGGTGAGGAAGGTATGGATCTGTGGCGGCGCGAACTCCTCGATGCTGATGATGCGCCGGTCGTCGAGCAGACCGACCCGCTCGCCCAACGCCGTCAACACCTGGGCCCTGGACTCGAAGTGCTGAGTCCGGCTGGCCACGATGATCTTCGCCTTGCCGACGGCGGCCTGCAGGAGGGTCTCGAGATGGTCGGCGGCGAACTCGTAGCTGATCCTGGTCACCAGTTCGTCGAAGCCGTCGAACAACAGCACCACCCGGCCTTCGCGCAGCATGTAGCGCAATGCCTTCAGATCGATCCGGTCTTCGCCGTGATTGGCCAGATGGGCGGCGACCAGTCCGTCGACCGAGTGGGTCTTGTCGAGCGCGCACAGGTCGATCAGGATCGGAATCAGCGCGGGCGTCGACTCGCTGATCCGGCGGGCGAGCTCACGCAGCGCGAACGTCTTGCCACGCCCGAAGTCACCGAGCAGCAGTACGAACCAGCCGTGATCGGCGGTCACCACGCCCATGAGTTCGGCGATCAGATCGTCGCGAATCGCGGTTTCGTTCTCCTCCAGCAGCCGAAACCGTTGTGGTACATACAACTCGGGTGGGTAGCGCCGGTCGGTGCGCAGGTCGAGCACCTGGCGGGCGAGGTAGTCGGTCAGATCGAGCATGCCCTGGAATTCCAGGAAGCTGCGGATGCGCAACCCGTGACCCGCTGCCTCCTCCCGCAGCGAGCGGGCCGGAACCGCGCCACGATAAACGAGCTCGGATCCGAATTCCGGGTCGTGCGCCAGGAAATCCTCGACCACCTGTCTGGTCAGATCTCCCACGTGGGCGCCGATGCGCCACTGCGCCGCCATCCCGTCACGATGATGGGTGACAAACAGGTGCGGCGGGTCCGCCTCGACCCGCCTGATCCGCGCGCCGGGGTAGCGCGCCGCACAGACCTCGATGACGCGCTCCAGCAGACGCCCCTGCGGATCGACCACGGGCGCCGAGTCACCGGCCTGTTCACCGGAATCCGGATCTTCGGTCCCCGCGGATTCGATCATCTTCGTCTCGGCGGGCGCGGCCAGGGCCGCGGCCACATTCGACCAGGACACGGGGATGACCGTGCGTTCGACCTCTCCATCATGGTGCTGGGCGGGATAGCGCGACATGCCCTCGGCCGTCAGGTGGATGATCTCCGCGCTCCCCGGGGCCGCGGCGGGCAGCACCGGCAGCACGCCCCCCAGCAGATCGGCGTGCACGCCACCGGGTCCCGGCCCGTGCAGCAACACATTCAACCGGTTGCCGAGCAGCCGGGAGACCGTCGTCGCGTCACGAAGAAGCGCTGGGTCGGTTCGCGCGGCCCCCGCACCCGGCATCGGATCGTGGCGCACCACACCCAGGCGTAACCATCCGCGTGCCTCGAACGCGCGTAGTTGCTCGGAGAACCACGCGACCTGGGTCTGCCCCACGCTGCCGTAGTCGTCTTCCTGACGATGCGTCGCGGCGATCGTCGAATTCAGTCCCGCGACAACAATTCGCAAGTCCGCGATGGGAAACAGGGTCCATGGTTGCCCGGCGTCGAACACCAGATGATCCAGGCCCTGGTACAACTCGCCGAACATGCGCTCGAACTGTTCGAGTTTCTCGAAATACGGCGGTTGCGGCAGCCGGTCGCGTGACTCGCAGCGCAGAAAGTAGCTCTCGCACGCCTTCTTCGACACGTCGTGATTGCCGGGTACGACGATCAGGCGATCAGGCTCGAGGCCCAGCAGAATGCGCAGGCCGGTGAGGAAGGCAAGCGCGTCGTCGACCTCGCGCGGGTGGCCCGATTCGGTGAGGTCACCCGAGACGACGATCACATCCGGTGACGGCACGCCCTGATCGGACAGGTGGATGACATCGGCCCAGATACGTGATTGCAGTTCGCCGGGACCGTCCGGCTCGTCGCGCCCGAACAGACCGCGCCCGAACCGGGGGCCCGCGACATGCAGCACCGAGAGCCCGTTGCGCGCTTCGCGTGAACTGCCCGCGCCCGGAAAGCTCGGTGGCACAGCGGGAGTCCGCCGACGCTCCACGGCCTGTGCCGGGCCGAAACCATTCGGAACGGGCCGATCCCGCACCGCCGCACCGGAACCCGACGGGAACTCCGGTCCGCGCGCCGGTTTGGCTCGACCGTCACGCATGTGACCGACGCGATCGAGCAGGGTGTTCCGCGCGGTCTCGGCGCTGGCGACATTCACCAGATCCAGATAGGTGCGCGTGGCGAGCAGACCCTCCAGCGCGCAATCGGCGACCCGCACCGGCAGCAACTTGTGCTCGTCGGTGCGAATTGCCGCCTGCCACTCCATCGTTCCGTAATGGGAGGTCAGGTAGCTGTCGGACAGGATGGCGATCACGATGGCCGAATCGCGCACACCACGGTCCATGAAGTCGATGAAGTTCGTCCCCGGCACGAAGTCCCACGCCTGGATCAGCGTGCGGAATCCGGCGGTCTCCAATTGCCACGCCACCCAGGTGGCCCAGCGTTCGTCAGCCGGCGAATAGCTGATGAAGAAGAATTCACGTGCCCACCCCAGGTCCGTCACACCGTCGAGTATGCGCCCGAATGATCACCGCGGCAGACTCTTGGCGGGACGAGCACGCGTCCGGTAAGCCGCAATGCGATCATGGATCGGTGTCCGAAAAGGTCGACCCGCACCGCCGCGTCACGCCACCGCAGTGGTGGGCACGGCTACCACGACCACGGCTGTCGGTGCTGGATCGGATTCGCGTCGGCCTGCTGCTCGTCGGGTTGACCTTCGTCGCGACCGGACTGCTGCCCCGCGCCGAGGCGGCGGCGAACCTGCGTCGCGTCGGGCCGTTGCTGCTGTTTCTCGCCAGCGTGATCGTGCTGGCCGAACTCACCAGGGAAGCCAAGGTTTTCGATGTCATCGCGCATCGGATCGCGATCGTCGGACGCGGAAACTACCTCGCCCTGTTCGCACTGTGCGTGACATTCGCCTCGGCGACAACGATTCTGCTGAACCTCGACACCACCGCCGTGCTGCTGACCCCGGTCATGCTCGCGCTCGCGGGACCGACGCGCATCCCGCCGCTGCCGCTGGCGATCACCACGCTGTGGCTGGCCAACACCGCCAGCCTGCTGTTGCCCGTGTCCAATCTGACGAATCTGCTGGCGGCGGATCGGATCGCCAAGAGCTCCACCGAATTCGCGGCGAGTATGTGGGCGCCCCAGCTCGCCTCGATCACGGTGACGATGCTGTTCCTGTGGCTGTGGTACTGGCGTCGTGATCGTCGCGACGCCGACCGCTACGTGCCGCCGGAGCCCATCCGCACCGAGGGAATGCGTGCGCGGACATTGCTTTACGCGACCGCCGGTGCGTGCTTGCTGTTCATCCTCGCGATTCCGGTGGTCGGTGATCAGATCGGTCTCGCCGCGGTGGTGGCCGCCGCGATCGCGGTCGTCGCCTTCGCGATTCTGCGGCCCGCAGCGCTGCGGTGGTCGCTGATCCCGTTCCAGTTGCTGATCTTCGTCGTCGGATTGTTCCTGGTGGTGCCGACATTGAGCCGATGGGGACTCAACGACATCATGCACGGCCTGATCGGCGTCGACGACGGTGTCGCCGGGGCGTTCCGCGCGGCGGCCGCGGGGGCGGGCCTGTCCAACGTGGCCAACAATCTGCCTGCCTACACCGCCGGGGAATCCGTGATCCCGGTGGAGAACGGGACACAGCTGCTCGCGCTGCTCATCGGCACGAACGTCGGGCCGGTCGTCACGCCGTGGGCATCGCTGGCAACGCTGATCGGACTGGAGTTCTGTCGCACCCACGAGGTGCGCGTTCCGATGCTCCGGTTCGTCTGCACCGGATTCGCACTGGCCGTGGTCGCGACGGCCGCCGCGGTCACCGCGCTGCTGCTCATCGCCTGACTTCTCGACTTCCCGACCCGCCGACCCGGTCGCGCGGCCTATCCTGGAATCACCGAACTGGGAGGGGGCGGGATGTCGCGACTGCTGAACTGGTTGCGTACCAACGTCGATGGCGCGCTGGCGCTGACCATCGCGGTGATCATCGGCGCGATCGCCGTGATGGATCCACTGTCGAATCAGATCGAGCTCGAACCGGCGGTCATCGACGGCGCAGTGCTGCTCGTGCTCGCTCTGCTCGCGACCACCCTGCTGCGTGACCGACGGATCGCCACCAAAGCGGTCCGCGACGCGACCGCGGTCCATCTGCTCTACGGACCCGAGATCGGCCACGCGCACACCCTCGCCCGCCGCGACACCGAGCAGTGGATCTTCAAGGGCGGCACCGGAACCTACATTCGAGCCGTCACTTTGCGCGCGTGTGTGGAGAACGCGCGCCGTGAACAACGCCCCCTGCGCATGCAGATCGAGATCCTCGATCCGTCGAACGAGGCGCTGTGCAAGACCTACGCGCAGTTCCGGTCCTCGCTCACCCCGGAAGCCGACCGCACCGGCGAGCAGTGGACCACTGAGCGCACTCGCAAGGAGGCCTACGCGACGGTGCTCGCGGCGTGCTGGTACCGCCAACGGTTCACCTTCCTCACCATCGACGTCGGGTTGTCCGCGGTGATGACGACCTTCCGTTGGGACCTCTCGTCGAGTTGCGTCATCGTCACGCAGGACAACCCGAACACCCCGGCGCTCATGTTCGAACGCGACCGGCCCTACTACCGTGACTTCAGCCGCGAACTGGTCGCCAGTTTCAAACAGACCCGCCAGGTTCCGTTGTATCGGTGCGAGGACCTGCCGTTGGCGGACGAACCCTCCGTCGACCAGACCAGGCGACTCTTCGACGCGCTGGGATTGGGTCTGCCGACCTCGTTCACCGACCGCGACGTCGCCGACATCGTGCGCCGTGCGCTCCAGCCGAGAAACCCGTACTGATGCCCGCCTACACCCGGCTCCGTTCGCTGCTCACCGCTGCGGGCGCGACCGCCGAGGTGCGTGCCTGGGTGCACGATTATCTGGCCGACGTGGCAGCAGGCGTGGTCGAGGTCGTCGCGGTCCGACATCCGTTGGGGTTCACCTGTTTTCCGGTGTGGCGACAGGAGGGCCGCGGCATCTGCCTGCATGTATGGAGTACCGACCGGCCCGCCGCGCCGACGACATCGATGGTGCACGCCCATAGCTGGAATCTGGTCAGTCATGTCCTGTACGGCACGGTCGTCAACGAGATCATCGATGTCTCGGCCGATTCGGACGCGGGCACACATCGGGTTTTCGAGGTTCGTAGCGACACCGACGGCGATACCGTCCACGCCACCCGCCGCTCGGTCCGATACCGCAGCCGATCGCGCGAGGTGTTCCGCGACGGCGACGTGTACACGTTGCCGCACAGCGAGTTCCACGTCACCGACGTGTTGAGCGCCGCCGCCACCATCGTGTTGGGCGAACACATCCCCGGCGAGCTCGACCTGTCGCTGGGCGATCCCGGCACCACCGATCATCGTGTCGAACGCACACCGCACAGTTCCCAGCGAACGCGGGAACTGGCCGAAGCCGTCCTGGCGCGCCTGCGAACGGATTGCCCCGCGAATGGCCTGGAGGAACGGTGCGACACAGCGAATTCATAGATCTCACACTCGAACGCGACGTCATCGAGCGCGCCGCCGCGACCGCACGTGACACCGCGATCCGCGCCGGGCAGCTCATCCACTCACGTCTGACTCAGCCGCTCGGTATCCGGGTCAAGGACGCGGGCGGCGACCTGGTCAGCGATCTGGACCTCGGCGCCGAGGAGATCATTCTTCGCGATCTGCGCCGAGCGTTCCCCCACCACCGCGTCATCGCCGAAGAATCCGGCGAACTCCGCGGCGAGCCGGAATGGTGCTGGTTCGTCGACCCGCTCGACGGCACCAACAATCTCGCAGTCGGTCTGCCGGTGTTCAGCATCGGTATCGCGTTGTGCCACTTCGGGACCCCGGTTCTGGGTGTCGTGCACGAACCGATGACCGGCAACACCTGGTCGGCCATTCGGGGACGAGGCGCGGCAGGGCCGCACGGTGCGCTGCGACGCCAGGTGCCGCCGCGACCGCCCGGCGATCCAGTGCTGGCATGGTTGCAGGGGTATCCGGTCGGCCGTACCGACACCACCGCCATCGCCCTTCGACTCGCGCTGGAAACCCATTCCCGACGTCTCATCCAGCTGTGGTCACCCCTGCTGTGCTGGATCATGCTGAGCCGTGGGCTGATACACGGATTCGTCGGCTACCGCGCCGGGTTGATCGACTTCCCCGCAGGTAGCGTGATCGCTCGTGAATGCGGCATCGAGATCACCGACTTCGACCGAACTCCGCTGCCCGAATCCATCGATGATCCGTCGAGCGAAGTGAGCTTCCTCGCCGGTGGGCCGGTCGCTGTCGACGAGCTGGCACAGCTCGTGAAGTCCGTCGTGCGCAAACCGGAGCCTCCCGCTAGCCTGTAGCGCATCGCACCGGACGAATGACCGGCGATGTCGGCGAAAAGGGGTGGCCGCCATGAGTTTTCCCGCACGCATCGTCGCTGCTGCGGTGTGGATCAAGAGCAATTTCGAAAGCGCGATCGCCATTGTTCTTGCTGTCACGCTGAGCGTGCTCGGGCTGGTCGACCCCACCAGGCAAGAGCTGCTGACCAAGGTCATCCCACTCACTCTCGGCGTGATCGCCTTCGCCGTTCTGCGTGACCGATGGCGACAGGAGGCGATGAACGCACAGGTACGACAGTCCCTCACCGATATCGCGCACACGCTGGACGAGCTGAACGACCGGCGCGACCGGGCCTCGGCGATCGACGAACTGCTCACCAGCACCCAGCGCACGCTCGACAGCTTGTCGGCCGTCCGATTCGCCAAGGGCGACGAGGTATCGGACGTGCTCGCCGAGGCACGGACCGAAACCGATCGCTGGATCTTCAAAGGCGGGACCGGGGCTCACACCCGCGTTGTCACGCTGCCCGATTGCTTGCACCGGGCTCATCGCAATCGCCGAGAGCTGCTGGTCCGCCTGGAAATTCTCGATCCGACCGATCGCGACCTCTGTTCGCGTTACGCCGCGCTCTACCGCTCGCTGGCCGAAGGCGCCGACGACGACGCGCGCACCTGGACGGCCAAGGGCACTCAGATCGAGGTGTACGCCACCATCGCCGCGGCATGCTGGCACAAACAACGACTGCCGCAGCTCCTCGACATCCAGATCGGCCTGACGTCGTCGGTGTCGCTGTTCCGGTGGGACCTGTCCACCCGCTTTCTGATCGTCACCCAGCGCGGACCGCGGTTCCCCGCCATGATCATCGAGCGCGACCGCCCCTACTACGACTCCTGGAACATCGAACTCAGGACCAGCTTCGCCGAATCCCGGCCGGTCGCGATCGACCGCGCGACGTCCGTACGGCTCGACGACGAGCCGACTGTCGAACAGGTACGCGACCTGTTCGACACCCTGGGCATGGGCCTGCCCGGCGATTTCGACGATGCCGACGTCACCGACATCATCACGAAAGCACTCCAGGACCACGATCGAGCGGTCCGGGGCGCGGGCGACACGGCAGCGTAGGGCTCGCCCCGCGGTATGCGTGCGAGACGGCAGCCGCGATGCGAGTTCGATTGCGCCGGTGGCAAGCTGGCGGGGTGGAGCAGCCGAACATCCCGCAGGGACAACAGACTGGGCAGCCGGCGCGACCGAGTGATCAGTGGCGACCGCCCCGCGGTCGTCGCACACGGCCGGGCTATCGGGAGCAACAGGCGCGCACTGCGCGCTTGTTCGGCGGCAAACGTAAGTGGGTTCTGCTCGGGCTGGTCGCGCTCGTGCCGATCAGCGCGGTCGGGTTGATGGCCTGGGGTCTGCTCTCGCCGCGATCGGACACGGAGCGAACCGGCGATTGCGGGTACTACACCGATCCGACCCGCGGTGGCTGGGACTTTCATCGACGCGCATGCGCCGACCCCGACGCGGCGTTGATCATCACCAGCGCGTGGAGTACGCAGAAATGCGCGACCGGTGACATGGACTTCTCGCGGAGTCGCCGGAAGTACACCAGCAGCCCCATGAAGTACCTGTGCACTCACCTCAACGCGAAAGTCGGTGAGTGTGTCAACGACCCGGGCAACGTGAAGCTCCATCTCGACCGTCTACGCAAGGTCCCCTGTGGCGCAGGGGCATTCGAGGTCGATACTCGCGTCGAAGCCGAGGACCGGAACGTCTGCGACGCGACGCGGAAGCGGTTTCGCGAGACGAAAGCGGTGATCCACACCTCACCGGCGGTCTCGTTCTGCCTGCACAAGATCTGACCGGGCCCGCGTACGACAACAGCCGCACGTTCACTCGGAACGTGCGGCTGCGGGAACGGGATTCACGCCGAAACGGTGATTTCCCATTCGTGGATCGTCAGATCCGAGGCGCCGGTGGTGTGCAGCGGGTCGGAGTGGGCGATTGTTGTTGCGGCGGTGAGGCTTTCGGCCAGGATGACATAGGCGCCGCCGGTGCCGTCGGTGAAGCCACCGCTTTCCTGGAGTCGGCCCTCAGCGAGCAGGTCCCGCAGGAAGGTGCGGTGCGGTTCGATCACCGAGGCGTCGAACGCCGGGGTGCGTTCGGCCATCACAAGGTACTTGCGCGCCACGCCTCAGGACTCCGACTCGCCACGCGCGGCCTTCGTGGCGGCCGTTGCGGCCGCGGCGGCGCGGACCTGCGGCGCCACCTGCACGACCTGGCCGAGCACGCCGTTCACGAACGACGGGGAGTCGTCGGTGGACAGTTCCTTGGCCAGCTCGACAGCCTCGTCGACCGCGACGACCGGGGGCACGTCGGTGGCGTGGAACAGCTCCCACACCGCGATCCGCAGAATGGCCCGGTCGACCGCGGGCAGCCGCTGCAGAGTCCAGTCCTGGAGGTAGCCCTCGATGGTGCCGTCGACCCGGTTGAGATCGTCGGCGACGCCCTCGACGAGGGTGGTGGTGTAGGCGTGCACGGGGGCCACGCTCTGGTCGCGGGTCGCCAGCTCAGCGCGATCCGAGAGCAGCACGGAGACGTCGACATCGCGCGCCTCCGCTTCGAACAGCAGGTCCACGGCCCGGCGGCGCGCCTTGTGGCGCGCGCCGAGCTTCTTGAACGAGCCCTTCTTGTCTGCCGGGGAGTCGGTCACGATCAGCCGTTGACGCGGCCGAGGTAGCTGCCGTCGCGCGAGTCGATTTTCAGCTTGTCACCGGTGTTGATGAACAGCGGAACGGCCACCTCGGCGCCGGTTTCCAGGGTGGCGGGCTTGGTGCCGCCGGTGGAGCGGTCGCCCTGCAGGCCGATGTCGGTGTGCTGCACGACCAGCTCGATGGTGACGGGGAGCTCCACGAACAGCGGCGCGTCCTCGTGCACGGCGACCTGCACGCCCATGTTCTCCAGCAGGAAGCGGGCACCGTCACCGATGGTGGCCTCCGGGATGGAGATCTGGTCGTAGGTGTCACCGTCCATGAAGATGTAGTCGGTGCCGTCGTGGTACAGGTAGGTCATGTCGCGACGGTCGACGGTCGCGGTCTCGACCTTGACACCCGCGTTGAAGGTCTTGTCAACGACCTTGCCGGACACGACGTTCTTCAGCTTGGTCCGCACGAACGCGGGTCCTTTGCCCGGCTTCACGTGCTGGAATTCGATGATCTGCTGGAGCTGACCGTCGATCTTCAGCACAAGGCCGTTCTTGAAGTCGCTGGTGTCCGCCACTGTCCTCGGATCTCCTCTTTCGTATTACTGCGTACTGGGGGTTACTGCGTTCTGCGCGCCGACGTCAGTCGACGACGATCAAGTCCTTGCTGGTGCGGGTGAGCAGTTCCGGGCCCGCTTCGCGTACCACGAGCGTGTCCTCGATCCGGACCCCGCCGCGGCCGGGAAGGTATACACCAGGTTCGACGGTCACCGCCACACCAGCCAGAAGTGTACCGGTACTCGTTTTCGCCACTCCGGGTGCTTCATGGATCTGCAGCCCGACGCCGTGACCGAGACCGTGCACGAACTGCGGGCCGTACCCCGCTTCTTCGATGATCATCCGGGCCGCCGCGTCGACCTCGCTGGTCTGCGCGCCGGGTTCGAGCGCCTCGGTGCCCGCGCGTTGCGAGCGGGCGACCAGTTCGTAGATCTCCCGCTGCCAGTCGGCGGGGGTCCCCAGGACCAGGGTGCGGGTCATGTCGGAGTGGTAGCCGTTGACCACCGCGCCGAAATCGAACTTCACGAAGTCACCGGTGGCCAGGACGGCGCCGGTCGGCCGGTGGTGCGGGATGGCCGAATGGGCGCCCGCGGCGACGATCGTCTCGAACGAGATCGCATCGGCACCGTGCTCGAACATCGCCCATTCGAGGTCGCGGGCGACCTGTCTCTCGGTGCGGCCCGGACGCAGCAGGCCCCGCTCGAGCAGGGTGGCCAGCGCCTTGTCGGCGGCCGTGCACGCCGCGCCGAGCTGGTCGACCTCGTAGGGATCCTTGACCATCCGCAGCTGTTCGACCAGACCCGAGGTGGGGACGAGTTGCAGCCCGGTGCGCAGCTCCTGGAACGCGGTGTGCTGATCGACGGTCACCACGTGGCTCTCGAAGCCGACGCGACCGAGCTGCCATTCCCCGGTCAGCTCGAGAACGCGGCGCGCGGTGGCCCGGCAGATCTCGGCCTGCAGATCGGGGACCTGTTCGGCGACCTGAGCGGAGTACCGGCCGTCGGTACCGATGACGGTGCGGTCCTCGGCTCCGCGCATATCCCACGAATGCACCAGCACAACGGCATTGGATCCGGTGAAGCCGGTCAGGTAGCGGATGTTGACCAGATCGGTCACCAGCAACGCGTCGACACCGTTTTCCACCAGCAGGCTCCGCAGGGCACCGCGCCGGGCCGCGTAATCGGGAGCCGTGTAGTCAGCACACATGGGTCAACGCTACCGCCCGACGGGCGACACGTCGGCACGCGATACCCAGGATTTCGTGTCGGTGGGCGAGGTGGATACGGCGTTGTCCACATGCGCGGACGTTATCCACATTCTCGGGTACGGCCCACTTTCGGTGGTCGCGGCCCAGCACGATCGATCCCATGACCACTGCCGCGTTCTGTTGCCTCATCGCCTGGTGCCTGCTGCTGGGCGTCATCGACATCCATGCCCGTCGCCTTCCCAACGCGCTGACCGGCGTGGGTGCGGCCGCGGTGTTCCTGTTCGCGTTCTCGACAGGGGAATTGGAGACCGCGGTGATCGGGGCCGCGCTGTTGACGATGCCGTATCTGATCGCCCACCTGCTCTCCCCGGCCGCGCTCGGCGCGGGTGATGTGAAGCTCGCGGTGTCGCTCGGAGCTGCCACGGCGATCGCCGGTCCGCCGGCCTGGGTGTGGGCCGCGGTGGCCGCCCCGCTGCTCACCGCCGCGGCCGCGGTCGTGCTGCTCGGTGGTGATCGGCTGCGTGCGGTGGTGGGCCGTGGTTCGCGGCAGGTGCGCGCGGTACCGGCACGGCGGCTGGTGCCACACGGCCCCGCGATGTGCCTGGCCACCGTCACCGCGATGGCACTGGCATGACCGGCAGCGCGACGCGCCGAGACGAACCCGGTGATGGGGTGTTGCCTGCGGTCCGGAGCAGGCCGGTTCGGCCGGATCAGGGCGGCGGCCGCCACCGCGCGGCCCGGCTCGGCGCCGACGTGCCGCTCGTCACGTCGGCCCGCATTCCCGACTACACGTGTCGACATGGGAAGATAGTCGGCGTGTTGCGCTGGATAACTGCCGGAGAATCCCATGGTCCCGCTCTCGTCGCCCTCCTGGAAGGGATGGTCGCCGGAGTCGAGGTGACATCGGACGATGTCTCCGCACAGCTCGCCCGCCGCCGGCTCGGTTACGGGCGCGGCGCCCGGATGAAGTTCGAGGCCGACAAGGTCACCCTGGTCGGTGGCGTACGCCACGGCCGCACCATGGGTGGCCCGGTCGCCATCGAGATCGCTAACTCCGAGTGGCCCAAATGGACCGAAGTGATGTCGGCCGATCCGATCGACGAGACCGAGCTCGCGGGAATGGCGCGTAACGCGCCGCTCACCCGCCCGCGCCCCGGTCACGCCGATTACTCCGGGATGCTCAAGTACGGCTTCGACGATGCCCGTCCGGTGCTCGAACGGGCCAGCGCCCGGGAGACCGCGGCCCGGGTCGCAGCAGGCACACTCGCGCGCAACTTCCTGCGTCAGGCCTTCGGTGTCGAGGTCATCTCGCATGTGGTGTCGATCGGCGCCGCCGCCAACACCACCGGCGTCACGCCGGGTCCGGCCGATCTCGACGCGATCGACGCCAGCCCCGTGCGGGCGTTCGACGCCGACGCCGAGGCGGCCATGATCGCGGAGATCGAAGCGGCCAAGAAGGACGGCGACACCCTCGGCGGCGTCGTCGAGGTGATCGTGGACGGCCTGCCCATCGGGCTCGGTTCGTTCGTCAGCGGTGAGCAGCGTCTGGATTCGCGCCTGGCCGCCGCCCTCATGGGCATCCAGGCGATCAAGGGTGTCGAGGTGGGCGACGGGTTCGAGACCGCGCGACGACGCGGCAGCCAGGCCCACGACGAGATGCGTCCCGGCCCCGACGGCGTCCTGCGCTCGACCAACCGCGCGGGCGGCCTCGAAGGCGGCATGACCAACGGCGAAGCACTGCGGGTGCGCGCCGCGATGAAGCCGATCTCGACTGTGCCGCGTGCGCTGTCGACGGTCGACATGTCCAGCGGCGAGGAAGCCGTCGCCATCCACCAGCGCTCGGACGTGTGCGCGGTGCCTGCCGCGGCCGTGGTCGCGGAGTCGATGGTGGCGCTGGTGCTGGCGCAGGCCGCGCTGGAGAAGTTCGGCGGCGACTCGCTGGCCGAGACCGTCGACAACATCACCAGTTACGTCAAGCGGATCGGTAGCCGCCCACACGTGCCCGCGGACAGCCGTATCCCGTGACCGCGCAGGGGCAGGAGGGGCCCGCGCCGGAGAGCGACGCGGGCCCCTCACCGGCGATCGTCGAGCCCGGAGCTCCTGACACCGGCGGTGACGACCGGACCGCGCCTGCGGCACGCGTGGTACTGGTCGGGCTGCCCGGCTCGGGGAAGTCGACCATCGGGCGCAAGCTGGCCAGGGAACTCGGGGTGGAGCTCTACGACACCGACGCGGGGATCGAGGCCGATACCGGCCGCACGATTCCCGACATCTTCGCCACCGACGGTGAGACGGAGTTCCGCCGGATCGAGGAACAGGTGGTGCGCCGCGCCGTGCTCGAGCACGACGGCGTGGTTTCCCTCGGCGGCGGTTCGGTGCTGTCCGAACGAACCAGGGACCTGCTGCGGGACGCTCTCGTCGTCTACCTGGAAATCAGTGTGTCCGAAGGGGTTCGGCGTACCGGCGCCAGCAGTACCCGTCCACTGCTCAACGGAGTCGACCCCGCTGCCAAGTATCGGGATCTGATGCGCGAGCGTCGCCCGCTCTACCGCGAGATCGCCTCCGTGCGTGTGCGGACCGACGGGCGGAGTCCGGGTCGGGTGGTGCGAATGATCCTGGCCAAGCTCGGTCTCGAATCGGTGCGCACCGATCTGCAATCTCCACGTGTGAACGCCGGAAACACCTCGCCCGCTTCGGGTTCGGTCACCGGCAGGCCCGGAACGGGCAGCAATCGGTCCAAGAACAGGCGACGCGCCAGGGCCCGCGCCGCCGCCGCACGCCGAAGCGGTGCCGACCAGACAGGTGTGGCGGCCATCGAACGCCGCGACGCCCCGGATGAACGGAACCGTTCGGGGGCAACACAATCCGCGACCGATCGGGCGGCAGCCGACGACACCACCGGCGCCACTCGCACAGCGGGTGCGGCGCAGAGTGAGTCACGCACGACCGCCGGTCGACGGTCCCGGCGTAGCAGGTCGCGCCGAGGCGGTGCGCGGATCCGGCCGGCAACCACCGTGGCCACCCGGGAAACCGGCGGCTCGGTGGCCGAGAGTCCGGAGAGCCGCGCGAGCTCGAAATCAGAGGGCCGCGCGGGTACAGCCGAAAACCAGCCGGGCAACCGCGCTGCCGGCGCCGGGGGCCGGACGGGTAATCGCAGCACGCCGGGTAGTCGAGTAGGCGGCCGCAGCCCGGTCACGGGAGGCCAGGCGGCCGGTCGCAATGCCGGTCGCGGCAGGCGGACGGCGAGCCGTGAGGCAGGCGCCCCAGGGCGGGCCGGGCAGCGCGGTGGCGAGCCTGCCGGACCGTCGGGTTCGACTACCCCGGAATCTTCGGTGGAAAGCCGGACCGGGGCACCACAACAGGTGCAGCGGGCCGGACCATCCGGTGACGCGGAGCGTGGGACCGGCGCCAACGAACGCCGACGACGCGGGCAACCGCGGCGACGCGGCGGACGACGCAATAACAATGACCAGAAAGAATCGGAGCAGCGCACGTGACAGAGCCGAACATCATCCAGGTTCGCACCGCCGACCCGTACCCCGTGATCATCGGCCGCGGACTGCTCGGCGATCTCGTCGAAGCGGTCAACGCGGGCAACGCCGTGCGGACCGTGGCGATCTTCCATCAGCCGCCGCTGGCCGAAACCGCCGAGGCGGTGCGTAAAGCACTGGCCGACACCGGGATCGACGCGCATCGCATCGAGATCCCCGACGCCGAGGACGGCAAGGAACTGGCCGTGGCCGGGTTCTGCTGGGAGGTGCTCGGCCGGATCGGCCTGACCCGCAACGACGCCATCGTGAGTCTCGGTGGCGGTGCCGCGACCGACCTGGCCGGCTTCGTCGCCGCCACCTGGATGCGCGGGGTGCGCATCGTGCACGTACCGACCACGCTGCTGGCGATGGTCGACGCCGCGGTCGGCGGCAAGACCGGCATCAACACCGAGGCGGGCAAGAACCTCGTGGGCAGCTTCCACGAGCCCAGCGCCGTGCTGGTCGACCTGGCGACCCTGGAAACGGTGCCGCGCAACGAGATCGTGGCGGGCATGGCCGAGATCATCAAGGCCGGTTTCATCGCCGACCCGGTGATCCTCGACCTCATCGAGGCCGATCCCGAGGCTGCCCTCGACCCCACCGGCGATGTGCTGCCCGAACTGATCCGGCGCGCCATCCAGGTCAAGGCCGACGTGGTCGCCGCCGACCTCAAGGAATCGAGCCTGCGCGAGATCCTGAACTACGGCCACACCCTCGGCCACGCCGTGGAGCGCCGCGAGCGCTACCGCTGGCGGCACGGCGCCGCGGTGTCCGTCGGCTTGGTCTTCGCCGCCGAACTCGGCCGACTGGCCGGCCGTCTCGACGACGCCACCGCCGATCGGCACCGCACCATCCTGGAAAGCGTCGGCCTGCCCGTCTCCTATGACGGCGATGCGCTCCCCCACCTGATGGACGCGATGCAAACCGACAAGAAGACCCGATCCGGTGTGCTGCGTTTCGTGATCCTGGACGGTCTGGCCAAGCCCGGCCGACTCGAGGGCCCTGATCCGTCGCTGCTGGCCGCCGCCTACTCGGCCATCGCCCGCGACACCACCCCGGGCACGTCGCCGATCATGCTCTGAGATCCGCACTCTGGCACCTGTTCGCGCCCCGGCACCGTGGTGGGGCGCGAACAGGTTCGAAGGGTCTGACTCGCGGCCGGTGCCGTTCCCGAGAGAACGACTCCGCTCAGTTCGCGGTGGCGAATTCGGGTTCCGCGGCGCCGGTGGCGGATTCGCGCGAACGGCGCGACCGCGAGTAGCCGAAGGCGACACCCGCCAGCGCGGGCAGGAAGATCAGCAGCAGGATGAACGATGCCGCGGACGTCAGTTCGTAGAGGATCCCGGCGTCGCCGAGTTCGATTCCGGGCACCTGATCGAGGACCCAGCACACGGCCGAGCTGGCCAGCCCCGCGCCGAACCCGGCAGCCAACCAGCGGACGGTGAGGCCGTCTGCGCCCGTGCGGCCGTCGCGCACGCCCCAGGCGACTACCACGGCGACGATGGCGAGCAGGCACGCCGCGCGCCAGAAGGTGCCGTAGGTGGGCCAGGAGGCCATGACGAGGCCGAGCAGAACACGCAGGGCGACGACCAGCGCGCCGAGGACGGTGGCTCGTAACACCCAAGCGGTCATGAAGAACACCTTAGCGGGCAAAAACTAGAACCGGTATCAATTCGACAGATCGGTCGGTGATGTCGAGGATTCGGCACCGCACTCGGCGGCAGCCACCGGAGCCGTCGCCTACTGCTGCGGAAGGGACGCTTCCAGCGCGGCGGCCATCGCCGCACGCGGCGCAGGTCGACCGGTGAACAGTTCGACCTGTCCGTAGGCCTGATTCAGCAACATCTGCAGGCCGCTGACCACCGTGTGCCCGGCGGCCTCGACCGCCGTTGCGAGGGGGGTCGGCCACGGGTTGTAGATCGCGTCGAGCACGACCGGTGCCACGGCTACCGCCGACGCGATCACCGCGGCCGCCTCGGCGGGCACCGTGCTCACCACCGCCGCGGCCGACGCGCACGCCGCGCGCACCTGCTCCCTGTCGAACGGCACGACCGCGGCCCGCAGGCCGAGACGGTCCGCCAATTCCAGTGCGCTGCGTGCCCGTCCGGCATCACGGGCGATCACCGTCACCTTCTTCGCCCCGAGTTCGGTCAGAGCAAGCAACGCGGGCCTGGCCGTTCCGCCGGCACCGAGCACGACAGCCTCGTCGATCGCCGAGACGCCACCACCGCGCAACGCACCGAGTACGCCGTCGACATCGGTGCAGTCCGCCGACCACCCGGCATCGACGCGCACGAGGGTATTGGCCGAGCCGACCAGCACCGCGCGCTCGGTGCGCTCGGCAGCCACCGCCAGCGCCGCTTCCTTGCCCGGCATCGTCACCGACAGCCCGACCCATTCCGGGCCCAACTCACCGACGAGCCCGGGCAGCCGCGCGGCATCGCATTCGATCCGCTCGTAACTCCAGTCGAGGCCCAGCGCGCGGTAGGCGGCCAGGTGCAGCTGAGGCGAGCGCGAATGCGCGATCGGCTGACCGAGGACAGCGGCCTTGCGACCCATCTCAGCGCCCACTGTCGAGAATGCCGCTCTGCTCGGCCTTCACGATATTGCGCAGGTGCTCGGAGTAGCTCTCGGTGAACAGGGTGGTGCCCTTCTTGTCGATCGTGACGAAGTACAGCCACTTCCCCGGCTCCGGATTCTCCATCGCCTGCAGGGCTTTGAGCGAGGGTGCGGAGATCGGATTGGCGGGCAGACCCGACATCGCGTACGTGTTCCACGGCGTGACGGTGTTGCGGTCGGAGTCGGTGGTGGCGACCTCGGTCTCCTCCAGCGAATAGTTCACCGTCGAGTCGAACTGCAACGGCTGGTCGATCCGCAGCCGGTTGACGATGACCCGCGCGACCTTCGGCATGTCCGGTGCCAGCGCTTCGCGTTCGACCAACGAGGCCGCGATCAACGTCTGGTAGGGGTTGAGCTGGGTTTCGGCGCCCGAACGCAACAATCCGGTGGACTCGTAGAGCGCCGCGCTCGCGGTGATCAGCTGACGCAGGATCTGTACCGCCCCGCCGCTGGGATCGAAATCCAGGGTGCCCGCGGAGATCAGCCCGTCGAGCTGCCTGCGCCGGTCCGGAGCGGCCGCGACCGACGCCTTGGCCCAGTCGGGCACGCCGAGAGCGGCCAGGTCGGCACTGGCGCCCGCGGCATCGAGTTGCTCGTAGGTGACGCACTTGGCGGCGGAACCGGCGCCGAGGCAGCTGGCGGCGGCGATCTTGGTGTAGATGCCTTCCGTGGGGGCGCCGGTGTGGACGTCGCGCCGGTTGTGCAGCTGACGCCCCTCCGAGATCACGACGTTGCCGACGCGCGAGTCCTTCGACACCAGCGAGGTCACCGCGTGCGCGGCGGGACTGTTCTTCTGCACCGCGTAGTACCCGGGCTGCACGCTGTTCATGTTCGAATTGCGCACGGCCGCTTCGTAGAACGCTTCCGAACTGGCGACGACACCCTTTTCCTTCATGGTGTCGGCGATCTGGGTGGCGGTGTCACCGGAGTGCACCTGGACCACCACGAGTTCGCCGGGCGGGCCCGCGAAATCCTCGGCGGGCGCGAGACTGCCCATCAGTTTGTACCCGGCAAAACCGGCGGCGGAGACGACCAGCACGACGAACACCGCCGCGATCACCCACATATTGCGGCGGCGCTTCTTGCGCTCAGCCGCCTTCCGCGAGGCGATCCGTGATTTGGCGCGTCCCGACGGCTTGTTCCGGCCGGGCGGCTTGTTCCGGCCGGACCCTGCGCGAGGACGGCCACGCTCGGCCGTCGCGGCGCGCTGCCCGACGCGACGCGGCGGAACGACCGGCTCCGGCTCGGGTTCCGGTTCGAGGACGTCTTCCAGGATCTGGTCGTCGTAGACCTCGTCCTCATAGCGCGGGATGACGTCGGTGCCGTCCTCGTCCCACTCGCCGCGATCCGGCGCCGCGTCCTCACGCACTGTGCGGGCATCGAGCCCCCAGTCGTCGCGGCGGGGGTAGCGCCGATCAGCTTCCCGAGCCCGGTAGCGTTCCTCGGCCCTGGTCCATCGGTCGGTCATGCATCGTCTCCGACCCTCGCCGTATCTGCTGCGTCCTTCAACACCGAACTCCGCTCGTCCAACCATCCTTGCAGAATCGACACGGCTGCCGCCTGATCGATCATCTGCCGCTGGCCACGTGCGCGAACTCCACTGTCGCGCAGCGCACGTGCAGCAGACACCGTAGTCAAACGTTCGTCGGAAAGGCGTATCGGAATCGGGTCGATCACCCGGCGCAACTGCTTGGCAAACTTACGCGCGATGGTGGCCGCGGTGCCGTTTTCGCCGCGCAGCGTGCGTGGCAGACCGATGATCACTTCGACCGCTTCGTATTCCCGCACAATGTCGGCAATTCTTGCGATATCGGCGGGTGGGCCCGCGCGCCCACCGGATTTGGCGCGCGCGACGGTCTCGACGGGGGTGGCGAGGATGCCGTCGGGGTCGCTCGAGGCGACTCCGATGCGCACGCTACCGACGTCGATCGCGATCCGGCGGCCCCGACCCGGGTCGGTCTCCGGGTCGGGGCGGTCGGCCGATTCCTCGCTGGACGAACCAGGGGTGGTCATCAGCCGGCGAGTTCGGCCACCCGGGCGCGGACCGCGGTCAAACCGGCCGGGATGCCCGACGGATCCGAGCCCGCGCCCTGCGCCATCTCCGGCTTGCCGCCACCACGCCCGGCGATACTCGGTCCGAAGGCCGCGACCAGATCGCCGGACTTGAAGCCGAGATCCTGGGCGGCCTTGTTCACGGTCACCACGAACGGTGCCTTGCCCTCGACGTTGCCGAGCAGCACGACCACGGCGGCCTCACTGCCGAGACGGCCACGGATATCGGTGGCCAGCGTCCGCAGGTCACCGGCCGACACGCCCTCGGGCGCCGCGGCGGCCACCAGACGCACCGCACCGACCCGCTCGGCCTGCTCGGCGAAGGTGCCCGCCGACGACAGCACCGCGGCGATCTTGGTGCGCTCCAGTTCCTTCTCGGCCACCTTGAGCCGCTCCACGAGCTGCTCCACGCGCCCCGGCACCTCGTCGGAGGGCACCTTCAGCGACGACGCGACACCGGCCAGCAGCGCCCGCTCCTTGGCCAGGTACCTGTAGGAGTCGAGGCCGACGAAGGCCTCGACGCGGCGCACACCGGAACCGACCGAGGCCTCACCCAGCAGGGTGATCGGGCCGATCTGCGAGGAGTGCTCCACGTGGGTGCCGCCGCACAGCTCCATCGAGAACGGGCCGCCGATCTCCACGACGCGCACCTCGTCGCCGTAGTTCTCGCCGAACAGCGCCATCGCGCCCATCTTCTTGGCGTTAGGCAGATCGGTGACGAAGGTGTTCACCGGGAAGTTCGCGCCAACAGCGTCATTGGAGACGGCCTCGATATCGGCCTTCTGCTGCTCCGACAGCGCACCCTGCCAGTTGAAGTCGAACCGCAGGTAGCCCGGCTTGTTCAGCGAACCCGCCTGCACGGCGTTGGGGCCGAGGATCTGGCGCAGCGCGGCGTGCACCATGTGCGTGCCGGAGTGGCCCTGGGTGGCGCCGCGACGCCAGGCAGGATCCGCTTGCGCGAGCACGACATCGCCCTCGGTGAGCTGGCCCGACTCGACGGTGGCCTTGTGTACCCAGACCTTCTTGGCGATCTTCTGCACGTCGTTGACCTGCAGCTTCACACCCGAGGCCGTGATGGTGCCGCGGTCGGCGATCTGACCGCCGGACTCGGCGTACATCGGGCTGCGATCGAGGATGACCTCGATGTCGCGGCCTGCCGTGGCCACCGGGACGCGCACGCCGTCGGCGATCAGGGCCAGCACAGTGGCCTCGGAGGTCAGCTCGTCGAAACCGGTGAACTCGGTGGCGCCACGGTCGACCAGTTCCTTGTAGACGGTGAGGTCGGCGTGGGCGTGCTTGCGCGCCTGGGCGTCGTCCTTGGCCCGCTTGCGCTGCTCGGCCATGAGCGAGCGGAAACCGTCCTCGTCGACGGAAAGGCCCGCCTCGGCGGCCATTTCGAGGGTGAGGTCGATCGGGAAGCCGTAGGTGTCGTGCAGGGCGAACGCGTCGGAGCCGGTGATCTGCTTGCCGCCCTTGGACTTCACCGCGGTGGCGGCGTTGTCGAACAGGGTCTCGCCGGTGTTGAGGGTCTTGAGGAACGCCATCTCCTCACCGACCGACACGGTCTCGATACGCGAGAAGTCGGTGGCCAGTTCGGGGTAGGACGGCGCCATCAGGTCGGTGACGACCTTGATCAGCTCGGCCATCACCGGCTTCTCGGCGCCGAGCAGGCGCGCCGAACGCACGATGCGGCGCAGCAGGCGGCGCAGCACATACCCGCGGCCGTCGTTGCCGGGGTTCACGCCGTCGGCGATGAGCATCGCGGCAGTGCGGGCGTGGTCGGCGATCACGCGGAAGCGCACGTCGTCGGTGTGCTCGACGCCGTAGGAGCGGCCGGTGAGTTCCTCGGCCTTGTCGATGATCGGGCGCATCAGGTCGGTCTCGTAGACGTTGTCCACGCCCTGCAGCAGGAACGCGACCCGCTCGACGCCCATGCCGGTGTCGATGTTCTGCTTGGGCAGCGGGCCGAGGATCTCGAAGTTGTCCTTGGAGATGCCCGCGCCGCGCTCGTTCTGCATGAACACGAGATTCCAGATCTCGATGTAGCGGTCCTCGTCGGCCTCCGGGCCGCCCTCGACGCCGTACTCGGGGCCGCGGTCGTAGTAGATCTCCGAACACGGGCCACACGGGCCGGGGATGCCCATCGACCAGTAGTTGTCGGCCATGCCGCGGCGCTGGATGCGGTCGGCGGGCACGCCCATCTCGAGCCACATCCGCTCGGCCTCGTCGTCGTCGAGGTAGACGGTGACCCACAGGCGCTCGGGATCGAAGCCGTAGCCGCCGTCCTCCACGCTGTCGGTGAGCAGCGTCCAGGCCAGCGTGATGGCCTCGCGCTTGAAGTAGTCGCCGAAGCTGAAGTTGCCCGCCATCTGGAAGAAAGTGTTGTGGCGGGTGGTGATGCCGACGTTCTCGATGTCGAGGGTGCGCACGCACTTCTGCACGCTGGTCGCGGTGGCGTACGGCGGGGTCTGCTGACCGAGGAAATACGGAACGAACTGGACCATGCCTGCGTTGACGAACAACAGGTTGGGGTCGGCCAGGATCAGCGAAGCACTGGGGACCTCGGTGTGTCCGGCACGGACGAAATGGTCCAGGAACCGTCGTCGAATCTCGTGGGTCTGCACAAATACCCAGCCTACCGGGCCGGTGCGGGTGCTTTTTCATCGACCGGGGTGGTCCGCGCCACGCCGGTGGCACAGTGGATCGACGACAATCGCGTCGTGACGAAAACCGAGCGGCTCTACGCACTCGCCGAGGAACTGCGGGCCTACAGCCCGCGACCGCGGACCGCCCGGCAGCTCGCGGCCCGCTTCGAGGTGTCGACCCGCACGATCGAACGCGATCTGACCGCATTGGCCCAGGCCGGGGTGCCGATCATGACCGTGCCGGGGCGCTCGGGCGGGTACGCGCTCGATCGGCATCGAACGCTCGCTCCGGTGAGTCTGACGACGGCCGAGGCCACCGCCCTCGCGGTGGCGTTGCCACGGTTGGCCGGTACGCCGTTCGCCGCGGCGGCGGCTTCGGCGGTACACAAGATCGTGGCGGTCCTGCCCGAACAGGACCGAGTGCGCGCTACCGCGCTGGTGGAGCGGATCCGATTCCTGCCGGTGGATCCGGCGAGAGCGGTCTCGCCCGCGATTCTCGACGCGGTGGTCCGGCGGCGAGTGCTGCGCTTGGACTACGCCGACCGCGAGGGCGTGACCACCTCGCGGGAAGTGGAACCACTGGCGTTCCTGGCGGGCGAGGAGTGGTTTCTGTACGCCTGGTGCCGGATGCGGACGGGACTGCGGGGATTTCGACTCGATCGGGTGCTGGCCGCCGATGTCCTGGACGAGGCGAGTCCCGAACGCGAGGTGGACCTGTCGACGATCCCGACGGGGTTCGGCACGCTCATCGATGTGACGGCGATCACCGACACACCGTTGTCGCGCAACGACTGAATTCTGAATGACGCAGGCCGCCGCACCCGCCGCGGCCCGACTCGAAGGAGCAGTCCATGACAACCACGACCGTCACCGCCGATCAGCTCGCCGCGACCTGGACCGAGCTGTGGAACGGCAGCACCGAACTCGCGACGGCGTTGCTCACCGACGACTTCAGCATCCGTTTCGCCTCGCCGACCCGCGACATCGCCGACGCGCTGCGCGGGCCCGCGGCGTTCGCCTCGTTCGTCGCCGAATACCGGGCGCAGCGACCCGACGTCGGGTTCGTCGTCGATTCCGACGCGGTCGGCGGTCTCGATGCCACCGGCACCGGCACATTCGCTGTCCGTTGGCATTCAACCCACGACGAGATTCCCGCGCACGGCGGGATCGACGTCTTCGAAGCGGTCGGCGGGCAACTGCGCAAGGTGTGGTCGGTCGGTGGCGCCGGTCCGTTCACGCTCGATTGACCGCACCCCGCCTCACTTGCCGCGGATGATGCGGCGCAGCTTTTCCAGACGCGGGGCGATCGTGCGTTCGTTGCCGTGGTCGGTGGGCAGGTAGTAGTCGGTGCCGACCAGTTCGTCGGGTGGGTACTGCTGGGCCACGACGCCTTCGCGGTACTTGTGCGGGAACTTGTAGCCCTGGGCGTTGCCCAGCAGGGCGGCGCCCGCGTAGTGACCGTCGCGCAGGTACGGCGGGACGGCACCGGCCTTGCCGCGTGAGACATCGGCCATCGCCGTGCCGATCGCGGTGGTCACCGCACCGGATTTCGGGGCAGTCGCGAGATGGATGGTGGCCTGCGCCAAGGCGAGTTTGCATTCGGGCAGGCCGACCTGCTGGACGACCTGGGCGGCCGCTGTCGCGGTCTGCAGGGCCATCGGGTCGGCCATGCCGATGTCCTCGCTGGCGTGGATCATCAAGCGGCGCGCGATGAAGCGGGGGTCCTCGCCCGCGGCGAGCATGCGCGCCAGATAGTGCACGGCGGCGTCGACATCGGAGCCGCGAATGGACTTGATGAACGCGCTGATCACGTCGTAGTGCTGGTCGCCCGCGCGGTCGTAGCGGACGGCAGCCTTGTCGACGGTCGCCTCGACCGTTTCCAGGTCGACGGCGCCCTCGGTCGCCGACTCGGCCGACGCCTCCAACGCGGTGAGCGCGCGGCGAGCGTCGCCGCCCGCGATCCGCACGATGTGCTCGATCGCGTCGTCGCTGACGGTGTAGGCGTCGGCGAGACCGCGCGGGTCGCTGATCGCGCGGGCGAGGACCGCGCGGATGTCGTCGGGAGTGAGCGGTTGCAGTTGCAGGACGAGCGAGCGCGACAGCAACGGGGAGACGACGGAGAACGAGGGGTTCTCGGTGGTCGCACCGACCAGCAACACGACCCGGTTCTCGACGGCGGCCAGCAGCGCGTCCTGCTGGGTCTTGGAGAAGCGGTGGATCTCGTCGATGAACAGCACGGTCTGCTCGCCCGCGGCGAGCCTGCGCCGGGCGAGGTCGATCACCGCCCGCACCTCCTTCACGCCGGCCGAGAGCGCCGACAGCGCTTCGAACCGACGGCCGGTGGCTTGCGAGAGCAACGAGGCCAGCGTGGTCTTTCCGGTGCCGGGCGGGCCGTAGAGCAGCACCGATGCCGCCCCCGACCCTTCGACGAGCCGACGCAGCGGAGACCCGGGACCGAGCAGATGCGTCTGGCCGATCACCTCGTCCAAGTTCGCCGGGCGCAGGCGGACGGCGAGCGGCGCGCCGGAGTCGCGACGGAACACCGCGTCGGCGCCGGGTTCGGCGGACGCGTGTTCGCCGGGCACGTCGAAAAGGCTGTCGCTCACGTTGTGCAGGGTACCGAGGCCCTCGGACATGTCCTGCGAAGCTCACCAACCGACCGCGGAGATCGACCAGGACCTGCCACGCAGATGGACAGTTGACCAACAATCCCCGGGTCGACTTGCGCCCGAGCGATTCGTGGGCTGTGATCGCTGATCGTGGTCGAAAACAACAGCGCCGTAACCTCCCAGCCGGTCGGGTTCGCCCGCCGCACCCTGTTCGCCGGTTCCACGGCGGTCGCGGCGGTCGCGGTGCTGGGCACCGCAGCGCCCGCGCACGCCGCGGGTGCTGTCTTCCGGCACGGCGTCGCGTCCGGCGATCCGCTGCCGGGCGCGGTCATCCTGTGGACCAGGGTCACGGTCGCCGAGGACGCCGCTCCCGGTTCCGGCCTCGGCGACGCGGCAGCGGTGCGCTGGGAGATCGCCACCGACGCCGGCTTCGGCACGCTCGCCGCGTCCGGCACCGTCACCGCCTCCGCCGACACCGACCACACCGTCAAGGTCGACGCGACCGGCCTCACCCCCGGTGAGGACTACTTCTACCGTTTCACCGCGCTCGGCGAGACCTCACCCGTCGGCCGCACCAGAACAGCGCCGGCACCGGACAGCGAGGTCGACCGTCTCCGCCTCGGCCTGGTCTCCTGCGCCAACTGGGAAGCAGGCTGGTTCGGCTCCTACCGGCACCTGGCCGCGCGCACCGATCTCGACGCGATCGTGCACCTCGGCGACTACATCTACGAGTACGGCCGAGGCAAGTACACCGGCCGCAACGGCGCGGTCCGCGCACACGACCCGGCGAACGAGATCGTCACCCTCACCGACTACCGCACCCGCCACGGCCAGTACAAGACCGATCCCGACCTGATGGCCCTGCACGCGGGAGTGCCGTTCATCTGCACCTGGGACGACCACGAGTCGGCCGACAACTCCTGGCGCGAGGGCGCGGAGAACCACGACCCCGCCACCGAAGGCCCCTGGGCCGACCGTAAGGCCGCGTCCACCCGCGCCTACCTGGAGTGGATGCCGGTGCGCGCCACGCGCGCCGACGGCCAGGTGCAGATCTACCGACGCCTGCGATTCGGCACGCTGGCGGAACTGTCGATGCTGGATCTGCGCACCTACCGTGACGAGGAGGCGGGGCCGGGCGGGGGCTGGCGCCACGCCGACGACCCGTCGCGCACCATCACCGGCCGCGCCCAGATGGCGTGGCTCACCGCGGGACTCACCTCCTCCCCCACCCGCTGGAAGCTGGTCGGCAATTCGGTGATGGTCGCGCCGCTGGTGTTCCCGCCGCTGGAAGCGGCCACGACCCAGGCGATCACCGAGGCACTCGGTATTCCGCAGGGCGGGATTACCGTCAACGGCGACCAGTGGGACGGCTACACCGCCGACCGCACCACGCTGTTCCGGGCGATCGCCGACAACGAAGTGGGCGACGTCGTGTTCCTCACCGGCGACATCCACACCTCCTGGGCCGCCGACCTGCCGGTGAACGCCGCGAACTACCCGGGCGGACCGACTGTCGGCGCGGAGTTCGTGATCCCGTCGGTCACCTCCTCGAGTGTCGGCGACCTGCTGAAGATGCCCGCCCGCACCGCGTCGGTACCGGCGGAAGAGGCCATCAAGGCAGCCAACCACCACCTACGTTACGTCGAGCTCGACTCGCACGGTTTCGGCGTGCTCGAGGTGACCGCGACGCAGACGCAGATGGACTGGTTCTACGTCGCCGATGTCACCGATCCCGCGACGGGCGTGCGCCACGGCGCGTCGTTCGCCGTTCCGGCGGGCGGTCGGCTCGAACCGCGGCCGACGCCGATGCCCTGACCGGGGTTCGCCGCGACGCGGCGGAAATCGGCGCAGAATTCTTCGGACAGGGTTGTCGATTGCGCCCGCGGTCGCTCGTCGAGTGAGTACGGCACCCGACGAGCGGGCAGCCCCACACCCGAAGGAGCACATCATGAGCCAGTACCTGGTCCTGATCTACGGCGACGAAGCCGCCTACGCCGCGTACTCCCCCGCCGAGTTCGACGACATGCTCGCCGCGCATCGCACCTTCCAGCAGATCGCCGGTGACGCCAATCGCGGTGGGCAGGCGTTGCAGCCCACCGCGACCGCCACCACGATCCGCCACGACGCCAACGGCGAGGTCGTCATCACCGACGGGCCGTTCGCCGAGGCGAAGGAAGCGCTCGGCGGCTACTACTTGCTGGAGGCGCCCGACCTGGATGCCGCGATCGCGATCGCCGCGCGGGTGCCTGCCCCCACCGGTGGCGTCGAGGTTCGCCCGATCCAGGTCTACCCGCAGTCGTGACCACGGTGGCGGCCGCGGCCGTCGAGCAGGCGCACCGTCGTGAATGGGCCTTCGTGCTCGCCGCGACGGTGCGGCTGGTCCGTGATTTCGACCTCGCCGAGGAATGCGTCCAGGATGCCTACGCGACGGCCCTCACCGTCTGGGCGAGCGACGGTGTCCCGGCCAAGCCCGGCGCCTGGCTGACGACGGTCGCGCGACGCCGGGGCCTCGACCTGCTCCGTCGCGACAGCACCTTCCGGCGGGCGCTGCCCCAGCTCGTCGTCGACGAGCCGGTCGCCGACACCGCCGATCTGGCGCTGGCCGACCTGGACGACCCGGCGATCCCCGACGACCGGTTGCGGCTGATCAGCACCTGCTGTCACCCCGCGCTCGCACCGCAGGCCCAGGTCGCGCTGACTCTGCGGCTGGTCTGCGGTGTCACCACCGCCGAGGTGGCTCGCGCGTTCCTGGTGAGCGAGTCGACGATGGCCGCGCGCATCACCCGAGCCAAGAAGAAGATCGCGGTCGCGGCCATTCCGTATCGGGTGCCCTCGGTGCGGGAACTGCCGCAGCGGCTCGATTCCATCTGCGCGGTGATCCATCTGCTGTTCACCACCGGCCATACCGCGCCGGCGGGTGAGGTGCTGGTCCGTGCCGATCTCGTCGACAGGTCGCAGCAGTTGGCCAGGATGATGCACGCGCTGGTTCCCGACGACCCGTCCGTGACCGGGCTGCTGGCGCTGATCCTGCTCACCGACGCCCGCCGGGCAGCGCGCGTCGACGACGACGGCAATCTGTGCACGCTCGAACACCAGGACCGCGGGCGCTGGGATCGCGCGGCCATCGCCGAGGGCATCGCGCTGGTGAAACACGCTCTGCCACATACCGACCGGTATACCTTGCAGGCCGCGATCGCCGCGGTCCACGACGAGGCGCCCACGTGGGCCGACACCGACTGGCGAGAGATCATCGGCCTGTATCGGCTGTTGCTGCGCGATTCGGCGTCGCCGGTCGCGCTGCTCAATCACGCCATCGCGGTCGGCCTCGCCGGCGATCCGGCACAGGCGCTGGCCCTACTGGATCCGCTCGGCGCGGAACCGGCGCTGGCGACCTACGGCTATCTCGACGCCGCCCGCGCCGCTTTCCTCACCGATCTCGGACGTACCGAGGAGGCGATCGCCGCCTACGAGTCGGCGCTGCTGCTCACCGACAACGCGGTCGAACGTGCCCATCTGCGTGACAAACTCGTCGCGCTGACGAGCTGACCGGCACCGGGGAACTCCGGATCAGGCGCCTTCGGCGGCCAGCTCCCGCTTCCACTCGCGGAAGCCCTCCTCGGTGCGGCCGCGCCGCCAGTACCCCGAGATCGAGACCCATTTCGGCGCGACGTCACGTTCCTTGCGCAGGTAGGGACGCAGCTGACGCATCACGGCCTCGGCCTCCCCGTGTACGAACGCGTGGACCTGTCCCGGCAGCCACTCGGCCGCGCGCACCGCGGCCACCAGTGGTGAGTGGGCCCCGGCGAGGTCGTCGGTGATCCGGTCCGAGGACACCCCGCGATGCACCCACTGCAGGCGCAGGTCGGCGGGCGAGTCGAGGGCGATCTCGTCTTCGCTGCCGCCCACTTCGACGAACACCAGGGCGGGCACACCGGCGGGTAGCGCCTCGAGCGCGGCCGCGATGGCCGGCAGCGCCGACTCGTCGCCGGCGAACAGGTACCAGTCGGCCGCCGGGTCGGGCGCGAACGCACCGCCGGGGCCGTTCAACCAGAACCGCGCGCCCGGCTCCACCGAGCGCGCCCATGGCCCGGCGATGCCCTCGTCGCCGTGCACCACGAAGTCGATGCTGATCTCGCGTCGCTGCGGATCGAAGGACCGCACGGTGTAGGTGCGCAGCACGGGCTGGCTCTCCGGGCCGAGCGTCGCGCGCACAGTGTCGAGATCGAACGGCTCGGGGTAGTCGACGCCGGGCACCGGAAAGATCAACTTCACGTAGGCATCGGTGAACCCGTTCGGGCTGAATCCGTCCGAGACCGTGCCGACCACCCGCACCAGGTGCGGGGTCAACCACTGCTTGCGGACGACTGTGACGGTGACCGGTATCGGCACGGCTGCTCCCAACTCCTCAGATCCCTGCCGACGGTACCCGTGTCGCGCCGGGAAGTGGGGAGCCCGCTCGGCCGCGCTACTCCGACCAGCGCTCTTCGAGCATCGCCGAGACCTGTTCGGCGAAGTCGCCGACCGCGTCGTCGCCGGTCATCCTCGCGTCCTCGGCCAGCGCCGACCACCGGTTGATCAGCGCCTCCGAGCGCGGCACCGACAGCCCGTGCTCACGCGCGGTGGCGATGCGGGTGTGGTCGGCGGGCAGGAACCAGTACGTCGACAGCCAGACCCAGATCAGCCGGGCCTCGAGGATTCGTTCGGCCAGGACGGTGTCGTCGGCCAGCGACGGCCATACACCGACCACAGCCGAACGCCAGGCCTCGACCATCTCCTTGGCACGGCTGCGCGAGAGTTCGAAATCGCACAGGCAGCCGGGGAAGGAGACCAGCGCGTAGGCGATGTCGAGGGTGGCATCACGGAAACCGCCCCACTCGTAGTCGAGGAACCGCGCGCCTTCCTCGTTCATGATCACGTTGTCGGGGCACAGGTCCGACGGGCTGAACGCGCGGTAGCGGCCGCCGGTGAACAGACGGTTGCCGTGCACGATGCGCTCGGCGATCTCCCCGGGCACCTCGACGCCGAACTCGGCTTCGAGCAGACCTGGAACCTCGGCGATGGCAGCCTGCGCCTGCTGGGCGATCCCGTCGACGCGATGCGCCGAGTCGACCCGGCGCATCAGGGCGACGAAGTCGGGTTCGCGGCCGACGGTCGCGGCGTGCATCCGGCCGAGCGCCTGAGCGAACGCCATCAGCGAGTTGCGGGTGCCCGGCTCGACACGCGCCTGCAGCACCGAGGTCAGTAAGGCGTTCTCGCCGAGGTCCGACAGCACGAGGAGCCGGTCGGGAACGCTGTGGGCGATCAGGAAGGCTCCGGGGCGCTGTTCGCGACTCAGCGCGGTGGTGAACTGGTAGGACACCGCCTCGCGCAGGAACGCGGCGTCGATGCTGGCGACGCCGGGCGCCAGACCACCGATGCGGCGGTCAGGACTGGAACCGCGCACCTGCTTCACGATCAGGGTGCGCGGCAACGAAAATGCGTTTTCCGCAACACGCACGCGTAGGACTGTCGTCCTACCACTGCCGCTGAGCTCCATCGGATCACTCAGCTTTACCGGAGCACCCATTCGCTTTGTGAGCAACTGTTGTGCTGCGGACACGACGTCGGCGGCGCGTTCGGCCAATAGTGCGGTCATCGCCTCTCAAGCTACTCGTACCCGGTCACTTCTAGCGAGCGGTTGGACAACCTTTCCGCGTCGCTCGGCGTGTTGGCGCCGAGGTTGCGCGTGTGTGCCTGTTCGCTTGACACATCAGCCGGTCGTCGGGTTTTCTCATCGTGAACTGCTGTGCGCCACACCGCAAACCGGTTGAGTCGAAAGGTCTATCACAGTGACCGACACTCCGTACGCCGCATCGAGCGATTCGCCGGGCGGGTCGCCTGTTCCGGGCGGTGGCGGACAGTTCGCCGGCCCCACGGGCAGACATGAGGGCACCGGGCAGCCACCGGCTCCCGGTCCGGGACCGAGCAGGCACGGAATGGCCGGTGGCGCAGGCTATCCGCAATTCGAGGGACCCGGCGCCGCCCAGTACGGGCAGGAGCCGGTCGAGCCGCCGCCGCCGATTGCCGGACGCGGCGGGCCCACACCGCAGTACGGGCCCGCGGGCACGGGCTCCGGTTACGCCGTCCCCCAGGCGAAACCGGAGAATCCGGTATACCCCGCGTCCGGCGTGTCGCAGGGCGGTGCCGGGCAGACGCCCGGTTACTACCATTCGGGAGCACAAGCCCTCGATATCGGCCGTTCGCTGAGCTACGGCTGGGAACGATTCCGGGCCAATCCGGGTCCGTGGCTCGGCGTCACCGCGGTGGGCGTGCTGATCTATCTCGGCTTCGTCGCCGTGGTCCAGATCGTCGAGCCGACGTCGCCGTTCAGCGTGCTGTTGCTGTTCTTGATGGTGATCGTCGCGCTGTGGCTGCTGCAGGCGGCGATGGTGCGCGGCGCGCTCTACGAAACCGACGGATACCCACCGGCTTTCGGGTCGTACTTCCGGTTCGTGAACGCGGGCAATGTCCTGCTCACCTCGCTGCTCGCCTTCACCGTCACGCTGCTCGCCTCGACGCTGTGCCTGCTGCCCGGCATCGTCGCCGGGTTCCTGTGCATGTTCTCGATGCACTTCGTGATCGACCAGGACTACGGTCCGGTGGAAGCGATCAAGGCGAGCGCGCAACTGGTGCTGGCGAACCTGTGGGCGGCGCTGCTGCTGGCGCTCACCATCACGCTGGTCACCCTCGTCGGCGCGATACTGTGCGGGCTCGGCCTGTTCGTCGCGGGGCCGGTATGCGTCATCGCGGTCACCTACTCCTACCGGATGCTGACGGCGGGACCGGTCGCCCGCGTCTGAGGTCAGCGGTCGAGCGCGGACCGCATGCCGATGGCCCGCTTGAATCGCCCGACCGGACCGTCCGTGTCCCCCGCCCGGGGTCGCAACTCGAGCACGATCACCCCGGCCACGACGATGCCGAGCAGGTTCACCGCGAGCTGACCGACCGATTCGAACGCGCGATGCCACTGCCCGATCGTCGCCGCCACCACCGCGTAGCCCGCGGCAGGCACGGTGGTGACCGAGATGAACACCCCGATCAGGGCCGCCGACTTCGCGGTGACCAGCGACAGCATCCCGGCCGCACCGGCGAGTAGGGCAACGACCAGCGAGAACGGCCCCACCTCGTAGATGAAGTCGACATTGTGCGCGTCGATGACACCCTTGGTGGTGATCCAGCCCAGCTGCTGCCACACCAGGGTCGCGCCGAGCGTGATCACCATCGCCACCGGGAAGGCCACGGCAAGCGCGAGTACCGAACGCCGGGCCAGCCGCCAGTTACGGCGAACCAGTGCGACCGACAGCGCTGCCAGCGGCCCGAACTCCGGACCCACCACCATCGCGCCGACGATGGTGACCGGCGAGTTGGTCGCCACACCGATCGAGGCCAGCAGACAGGCGATCGTCAGAAACGCCACAAAGGTGGCGTTGAGCGAGGATTCCTCGTGCGTCTCCTTGAGCAACTGCTCCCAGACGACCGCGTCGCTCGGGTCGCCCGGCGCCGCGTGGACCGCGCGATCGGCGGCGTCGGACAGCACCGCCGTGATCGGTTCCAGCGTGATCCCGCCGGTGTGAACGATGCCGAGCGCCTTCACATCGGCGAGGACCTTGTTGCCCGCCTCGCGCGCCACATCGGCCTGGACCAGATCGCCCGGCGGGTCGAGGGCGATCCCGCGCGCCACCGTCAGATGAGTGACACCGGCGTCCTCCTCGAGCACCCGCACCAGGGCGTCGGTCTGCTCGGGCGGGCTGATCACTCGCAGATGTAGCACCCGGTGTCCTCCTGATCGGTCCCGCCGTCGCGATCGGGAACTGACCAGAAGGTACCGGGCTACCTCCGATGACCGCTATTTCTCGGCCGCAACAACTTTCGGCGCGTCGGCGGCGTCGCCCTTGCCCTTGGCCTCGGGCTTGGCGTCGATGCCCGCTTCCTTGCGCTGCTGCGCGGTGATCTGCGCGGGTGCGTCGGTGAGCGGGTCGACGCCGCCACCGGTCTTCGGGAACGCGATCACCTCGCGGATCGAGTCCTCGCCCGCCAGCAGCGCGGTGATGCGGTCCCAGCCGAAGGCGATGCCGCCCATGGGCGGGGCGCCGAAGGAGAAGGCGTCGAGCAGGAAGCCGAACTTCTCCTGGGCCTCGTCGTGGTCGATGCCCATCACCTTGAACACGCGTTCCTGCACGTCGCGGCGGTGGATACGGATGGAACCGCCACCGATCTCGTTGCCGTTGCAGACGATGTCGTAGGCGTAGGCCAGCGCCGCACCGGGGTCGGTGTCGAAGGTGTCGATCGACTCCGGCTTCGGCGAGGTGAACGCGTGGTGCACCGCGGTCCAGGCCGAATAGCCGAGGGCCACGTCGCCGCTGGCGGTGGCATCGGCGGTGGGCTCGAACATCGGGGCGTCGACGATCCAGACGAAGGCCCAGGCGTTCGGGTCGATGAGGTCGCACTTGCGGGCGATCTCGCCGCGCGCGGCACCGAGCAGGGCACGGCTCGACTTCACCGCACCGGCCGCGAAGAACACGCAGTCACCCGGCTCGGCGCCGACCTGCTTGGCCAAGCCGTCGCGCTCGGCGTCGGTCAGGTTCTTGGCGACCGGGCCGCCCAGGGTGCCGTCTTCGTTGATCAGGATGTAGGCCAGGCCCTTGGCGCCGCGCTGCTTGGCCCAGTCCTGCCAGGCGTCGAGCTGACGTCGCGGCTGGCTCGCGCCACCGGGCATCACGACCGCGCCGACGTACTCCGACTGGAACACGCGGAACGTGGTGTCCTTGAAGTAGTCGGTGAGCTCGGTGATCTCCACACCGAAGCGCAGGTCGGGCTTGTCGGAGCCGTAGCGCCGCATCGCCTCCGCGTAGGTCATGTGCGGGATCGGGGTGACGATCTCGTGGCCGACCAGCTTCCACAGCGAGGTCAGGATGTCCTCGGCCAGCAGGATCACGTCTTCCTGGCGCACGAAGCTCATCTCGATGTCGAGCTGGGTGAACTCGGGCTGACGGTCGGCGCGGAAGTCCTCGTCGCGGTAGCAGCGCGCGATCTGGTAGTACCGCTCGATGCCGCCGACCATCAGCAGCTGCTTGAACAGCTGCGGGCTCTGCGGCAGGGCGTAGAAGCTACCCGGCTGCAAGCGCGCGGGAACCAGGAAGTCGCGGGCACCTTCGGGAGTAGAGCGGGTGAGCGTGGGGGTCTCGACCTCGACGAAGTCGTGGTTGGCCAGCACATCGCGAGCCGCGGCGTTGACCTTGGAGCGCAGGCGGATGGCGTGGCCGGGGCCTTCGCGGCGCAGGTCCAGGTAGCGGTACTTGAGGCGGGCCTCGTCGCCGGGGGTCTCGTCGAGCTGGAACGGCAGCGGCGCGCTCTCGTTGAGCACGACCAGTTCCTTGGCGTCGACCTCGATCTGCCCCGTCGGCAGCTCCGGGTTCTCGTTGCCGTCGGGACGCCGTTCCACCACACCGGTGACCTGCACACAGTATTCCGCGCGCAGCTTGTGGGCCTGCTCGGCCGCCTCGCCCTCGCGGAAAACCACCTGCGAGACGCCCGAGGCGTCGCGCAGATCGATGAAGGTCACACCACCGTGGTCACGACGCCTCGCCACCCAGCCGGTGAGGGTGACGGTCTGACCGGCGTGCTCGCCTCGCAGCGAACCAGCCAAGTGGGTGCGCAGCACGGTATTCCTTTCGACAGACTTTCACGGACTTGTCGCACCGGCGCAGATGACCGTGTGCACTGCCATCGTAGTGAGACACGGTGCCCGGATGAAAACCGATATCTTCCTCACCGTGTCAAGCTTGTGACACCTGTCCGCCGTCGCCGCTCCCGCCGACGGTGAATCGCGCTGTGAGACAGCTGGACAACCGAGCGAAGGCGAGTACCGCGATGACCTTCAACGAAGGTATGCAGATCGATCCCGGCCGGGCGTCGTCGGGCGGCGGACCCGGCATGGGCGGCAAACTCGCTCTCGGCGGCGGCGCGGGCGGTCTGATCCTGTTGGTGATCACGTTGCTCCTCGGCGGCGATCCGGGGACAGTGCTCGGCAACTTCACCGGCGCGCAGAGCGGGCAGCAGGCACAGCCGGGGACCGCGGGAACGCCGACCCACTGCAAGACCGGCGCCGATGCGAACAAGTACGTCGACTGCCGGGTGGTGGCCACCGCCCAGAGCCTGGACGCGGTGTGGTCGGTGCAGCTGCCCAAGCAGACCGGCAAGCAGTACGTGGAGCCCGAACTGGTGCTGTTCACCGGCGGCGTGAGCACCGGCTGCGGCAACGCCACCAGTGATGTCGGCCCGTTCTACTGCCCCGCCGACCAGACCGCCTACTTCGACACCGCCTTCTTCCAGGAACTCACCGACCGCTTCGGCGCGAGCGCGGGACCGCTGGCGCAGGAGTACGTGGTCGCGCACGAGGTCGGCCACCACATCCAGAACCAGCTCGGCGACATCGGCAAGGCTCAGCGTGATCCGCAGGGTGCGACCTCGGGCGCGGTCCGCACCGAGCTGCAGGCCGACTGCTACGCCGGTATCTGGGCCAACTTCGCCGACAAGCAGCCCTCGCCGGGCGGTGGACAACCCTTCCTGAAGCCCCTGTCCGACAATGACATTCGCGATGCGCTGTCGGCCGCCAATGCCGTGGGTGACGACCGTATCCAGCGCTCGGCCGGTCGCGGTGTCAATCCCGAGTCGTGGACCCACGGATCCTCCGAACAGCGGCAGAAGTGGTTCCTCACCGGCTACCGGACCGGGTCGGTGCAGGCGTGCGACACCTATTCCGCGCGTGACCTCGACAACCCGCCCGGGATACGCTGACGCCTCGAACGCGAAACCCACGCACTGTCTTTCGATCGAGGGGAACCCATGCGCCCGACCATGACCGGACTGCTCGTCTGCGCTCTCGCCCTGAGCGGCGCGAGCGCACTCGCCCATGCCGATCCGGCGCCACTACCGTTGGTGAGCCTGACCACGATCCCCGACGGCTGGTCGCAGCGCACCGACCTGCGTCCGGTCCTGCAGGTGTTCGCCGACGGCAAGGCCGTGCACATGCCCGACGCGGTGAGCAAGGACCGTAAACCCGAGACCGCACCCAAGCAGGTGACCGGAAAGGTTGCCGCCGACGTGATCGAGGCCGCGCGCGAGGAGATCAACGCGCTGAAGGACACCGACTTCGGGATGCCGGCGGGCGACAACCGCGGCACCCAGATCATCGACCTGATGCCCGACGACCCGGCCGACGAAGCGCACCTGGTGATCTATTCCCCCGATGCGTCCGATGGCCTCAACCCGGAGCAGAAGGCCGCGCGCAAGCGCTTCACCGACCTCTACAAGAAGCTGGTCGACGCCTTCAAGAGCTGATCGTTCGACACCGAACCGTAAGGGGCTCGCCGGTTTTCACCGGCGAGCCCCTTGCCGGTCAGAACCGATCCGCGGTCGCGTCCGCTTCGCGTTCGTCCTCGTGGACGGCACCGATCACGTCGGGCGTGGATTCGCCCAGCGGACCGGTGAGATCGTCGTTGCCGGTGCGGCTCTGGTAGGGCTGCACGGTACGACCGTGTTCTTCCTCGTTGTTGCCACGGCCCGCACCCGCTCCCGCGCCACCACCGCCCATCATGCCGGAGGTACCGCTGGTACCGGCGGCCGTGGTGGTGCCGGAGCCCATCACCGTGCTGATCGCCCGGCCCGACGCCGGAACCGCCGCACCCGGCACGGCCGCGGTGGACTTCGGAGTGCCCGAGCTCGGGGTGCCGCCGGTGCTGCCCGCCGAGCCGCCGGCGCCGCCGCGCGCGGTACCGAGCGCGCCGAGCGAGGCGCCGGATCCACCGCCGCTGCCACCGGTACCGACACTCGACGGTGAAGTCGAGCCGGGTGTAGTGGTACCCGCGGTGGTGCTCGCGGCGGTGGTAGACGAATCGCCGCCGCCGGTCAGAGCCTCCTCCGCCTGGGTGAGCAGCGGTTCGCCGATGTTCTCCGAAGCCGCGGAGAGAACTTCCTCGGGCGAGGGCAGGCCGCTCTGGCTGGCCAGCTGCCCGACGACACCGCTGAGCTCGCCGGTGTACCCCATCAACTGCCCACGGGTCACGTTGACGACCGACACCGCCTCACCGAGATGCGAAGTGGCCAAGCCGATCAGGGTGGCCTGGGTCGGCGGCAGCATGATCGTCGGCGCGAGCGCGGTGGCCTGGGCCGCGAAGGTGGTGGCGATCGTGGTGAGCTGGGCGTTGCCGGTCTGGACGACGGCAGCGGCCTGCTGGGTGAGCGCGGAGATATCGATGCCGCGCTGGCTGGTGTCCTGCCCCTGTGTCTGCGCCTGCTGGCTGGCGGTGGTCGCCGCGTCGGCGGACTGCCCCTCCCACACCTGCTGAACGGTCTTCACGCCGCCTTGGGCCAGAGTCATCGCCTGCTCGATGACCGCCGAGGAATTGCTCAGGATCGAGGTCGGGTCCAGCGAGCCGAAAACGCCGGTACCGAAGCTGCTGAGCAGATCGAGAAACGGCTGGAACAGGGTGTCGATGCCGGGCAGTGCGGGCAGCGACAGGCCGCTCATCAGCGCGGCGACCGGATCTTCGGTCAGGGTCGTCGCGGCGGCCGACGTGCTCGCGCCGGAGGTGCTCGACGCGCCCGCACCCGAGGTGCCGGTGAGTGCGGACTTGGCCTGGTCGAACGCGGTCAGCGCGGCGGCCGACGCGGGCGCGGCGACCTGAGCGACCGTCCCCTGTAAGCCGCTCAGCGCGGACGACGCGTCGTCCGCGACGCCGGACAGGATGTCCTGGGGCTCTACGCCGGTGCCGAGGCCGCCGAGCCCACCCAGTCCGGCGGGCGACATGCTGCCGTTCTGGGCTTCGTCGGTGATCTTCTGCGCGAGGGTGAAGACCGCTTCCTCGTCGGTCGCCACATCCTCGGGCACCTGCATGAGCGGGACGTCCAGGATCGCCTGCGAATCGAGGGGTACCGCACCCATCACCGACGCCGTCGCGGCATCGGCGGCGGCCATCGCGGCATCGGGAGCGATGACGCCCGCGTCCGAACTCAGCGGCTTCACAGGCCGGCGGCCTGACGGGCGAGTTGGGCGGCATTGTCGATATCGGTGGTCTCGAAGGTCACCGACGACTTGAAGGCCGCGTCGGAGAGCGAGCTGAACTTCGCCGACAGGTCGTTGATGTCCTTGGCCTGCAACGCTTGCGCGGCCGCGAACATCGCCAGGTAGTCGGCGCCGATAAGGCCGAACACGGGCGTCGCCGCCGACACGCTGGCAACCAGGTCGATATTGCCCGCCGCGGCGACCTGTGCCGCCACCCCGCCATTGGTCGCCGCGAACGCGGCGACTTCTTCGGTTTGCACCGAGAGATCGGTCATGCGAAATCCCCCCAACTCGTCGTGAAAAGTCTGCACTACAGAAGCGAGCGACGGACGCGAAACTCCCGACGCGACCACCCAACTGCGATTGGCGCCAAATATAGCCGAACTCCCCGGCAGTTTTCGAGTCGTGCCACCCCCGATCTGCGTGATCCACTATCAAAACTAGAACATGTTCTATATCCTCGGCCTCATGAAGGTCGCAGTGACCGGCGCAGCCGGCTACCTCGGTACCAACTTGATCCCTCTGCTCGTCGAGCGCGGCCACGAGGTCGTCGCGATCGACCGCGTCGCCCCGGCTACCGCCGATCCGGCCGTCACCTGGGTCGAAGGCGATGTGCTCGACCCGGCGTCGATGCGTGCGGCGCTGGCGGGCACCGAGGTGGTCTACCACCTCGTCGCGCTGATCACCCTCGCCGAACGCAACGATCTGGCGTGGCGGGTGAACACCGAGGGCGTGCGCGTCACCGCCGAGGCGGCGCTGGAATCGGGCGTGCGCCGGTTCGTCCACACCAGCTCCATCCACGCTTTCGACCAGTACCGCGCGGGCGGGCACATCGACGAGACCTCCGGCCGCTCAGACGATCCCGGTTTGCCCGTGTACGACCGGTCGAAGTGGTCCGGCGAACTGGCCTTGCGTCCGGTGATCGAGCGCGGACTCGACGCGGTGATCGTGAATCCGACCGGCGTCTACGGCCCGGTCGACCTCCCCGATCGCCTGTCCCGGCTGAACGTCATCGCCGCCCAGGCGATGCGCGGCCGGATTCCGGTGATGATCGGCGGCGGCTTCGACCTGGTCGACGTGCGCGACGTCGCCCAGGGCCTGGTCCTCGCGGGCGACAAGGGCCGCACCGGCGAGAACTACCTACTCGGCGGCGAGATGACCACGATGATCGACTTCTGCCGGATGGCGGCGGCCCGCACCGGCGCCAAGGGCCCACGCTTCGCCATCCCGGCGAAGGTACTCGGCGCGACACTGCCGGTGCTCGAGCCGATCGGCAGGCGTTTCGGCTCCGACAGCCTGTCCAAAGCCGCACTGGGCGCACTGATCTCGGCGCCGGTCGTCGACCACGGCAAGGCCGAACGCGAACTCGGCTACCGCCCCCGCCCGACCACCGAGACCGTCAACGACCTCGTCGACTTCCTGCGGGCGTCGCGTCAGGCTTGACAGCTGTTCGAACAAATGTTCGACTCGTGGGGTGCGGTGGCAAGCTCAGACCCTGGACGCCGATGACGGCGCGCTGCCCGGCCTGACCAGGGCCGGGCTGGTCCGCTCCGTCCGCACCCCCGAGTTCGACGGCATCACCTTCCACGAGGTGCTGTGCAAGAGCGCGCTGAACAAGATGCCCGAGAGCTCCGCGCTGCCCTTCCGCTGGACGATCAACCCGATGCGTGGCTGCTCGCACGCCTGCCGCTACTGCTTCGCGCGCGGCAGCCACGAATATCTCGGCCTCGACGCGGGCGAGGATTTCGATTCCGAGATCGTGGTGAAGACCAATATCGCCGCGGTGCTGCGTCGCGAACTTCTGCGCCGGTCCTGGCAGCGCGAGGCGGTAGCGCTCGGCACCAACACCGACCCGTACCAACGCGCCGAGGGCCGATACCGCTTGATGCCCGGCATCATCGGCGCGCTCGCCGATTCGGGCACCCCCTTCTCCATCCTCACCAAGGGCCCGCTGCTGCGCCGCGATCTCCCCCTGCTCACCGAGGCGGCCCGGCGCGTAGAGGTGAGCGTCGCGGTGTCGATCGCCATCCTCGATCCCGACCTGCATCACCGCCTCGAACCGGGCACCCCCGAACCGCGTGCCCGTCTCGACCTGGTCCGCGCGCTGGCCGACGCGGGCTTCACCGTCCATGTCATGGCCGCGCCGATCATCCCCTGTCTCACCGACAGCCGGGCCCACCTCGAGGCCCTGTTCGCCGCGATCGCCGACGCGGGCGCGGCCAGCGCCATGGCCTTCCCGATGCACCTGCGCGGTCCCACCCGAGACTGGTTCCTCACCTGGCTCGGTACCGAACACCCCGCGCTCATGCGCCGCTACCGCCAGCTCTACGCCCGCGGCGGCAACGTCACTCCCCTCTACCGCGACTGGCTACGCGACCGAGTGAATCCCCTCCTCGACCACCACGGCCTGCGCCGAGTCCAAGGCCCCACCACGCCGGCCGCTCCCCCACCCACGCCGCAGGACGCGCAGCTCGCCCTCTTCGGCTGACCGCCGGACAGGCGGTCGGGCTACGACACCATCCGGCGACGCTCAACCGAGTGCGGCGACCTCGGAATCGGTGAGGACCACCGGTGAGACGCTGTCCTTGCTCCGCACCGACCGCACCGCGCGATACAGCGGACGTTCGCCGAGGCCGGCGTCGCGAGCCTCGGCACGCAACTGCTGCACGAGCACCTCCGAGATCGCGATGGCCGCGGCGAGTTCGCTGGCGGCGAGAGCGTCGGCGAGTTTGCGCAGGCCGAGCAGATGCAGTTCGCGGCCGCTGCCCACGTCGGTGTACATCGCCAGCGGCACCAGTTGGGTGTCGCCGCCGGCGGTGACCCGCAAGACGATGCGGCTCAGGCGTGCGGGATACACCAGCAGTTGCACGCCGGTAGCGTGGGCGAGGTCGACCGTGTGTTCGCCGACCAGCCGGTGTGCGCGGATCACGGTGCCGCTCAACCACAGCCGCCGCCGCTGGAACGCGAAGACGTAACCGATGGTCGGGACAGCGACGGCCAGTCCGATCAGGATCGCGTACGGCCAGCTCAGCCAGACCGCCGACAGCAACGCCGCACCGACGCCCACGCCGAGCGCGGCCAGCGCGAGCCTGCGCAACATCGGCGCGAACACCTCGGGCGCCACCAGGTCGATTCCCACCGGTTCCGTCGCCGCCGACTGCCCGGACTGCCCGTCCACGATTGCCTCTCCGCCCCCACCGGCCCGCCCGGCATGAGGCGCGGTCAGATTACCGCGCCCCACCGACCTCAGCAGCCGAGCGCGGCGCCCACCGCGGAGTACGCGGCCTCAGCGACCGAGCTCCGCGCGCAGCACCGCCACGACGCCGTCGAGCGGGACGGACCGCTGTTCACCGGTTGCCATCTCCTTGACGCCGATCGTGTTCTCGGCGAGATCGCGATCGCCGAGCACAAGGGTGTACTTCGCCCCCGAACGATCGGCGCCCTTCATCGCACCCTTCATCCCGCGTCCGCCATAGGCCAGGTCGACGCTGATGTCGGCGGCACGCAGTTCACCGGCCAGCGCGACCAGCTTCGCCTTGGCCGCGTCGCCGAGCGCGACACCGTACACCTGGCAGCGTGCCGGATCGGCCGCCGACTTGCCCTCGGCAGCGAGTGCCAGCACCGTCCGGTCGACGCCGATGCCGAAACCGATGCCCGACAGCGGCTGACCGCCCAGTTCGGCCATCAGTCCGTCGTAGCGGCCACCGCCACCGATGCCAGACTGCGCACCGAGCTGGTCGTGCACGAATTCGAACGTGGTCTTGGTGTAGTAGTCCAGACCGCGCACCATGCGCGGGTTCACCACATACGGCACGCCGAGCGCGTCGAGGTGTCCGAGAACCTGCTCGAAGTGCGCCTTCGCCGACTCCGAGAGGTGGTCGATCATCAGCGGTGCGTTCGCGGTCAGCTCGCGCACTTCGGGTCGCTTGTCGTCGAGCACGCGCAGCGGGTTGATCTCGGCGCGGCGCTGAGTCTCCTCGTCCAGGGGCAGCCCGCGCAGGAACTCCTGCAACAGTTCGCGGTACTGCGGGCGGCACGTCTCGTCACCGAGCGAGGTGATCTCGAGGCGGAATCCGTCCAGGCCCAGCGCGCGGAATCCGGTGTCGGCGATCGCGATGACCTCGGCGTCGAGGGCGGGGTCGTCGATGCCGATCGCCTCGATGCCGACCTGCTGCAACTGCCGGTAACGACCGGCCTGCGGGCGCTCGTACCGGAAGAACGGACCGGCGTAGCAGAGCTTCACCGGCAGCTGACCGCTCTTGTCCAGACCGTGCTGGATCACCGCGCGCATCACGCCCGCGGTGCCTTCGGGACGCAGGGTGAAGCTCTCGCCGTTGCGGTCGGCGAAGGTCCACATCTCCTTGCTGACCACGTCGGTCGACTCGCCGACACCCCGTGCGAACAGGGCGGTCTGTTCGAATACCGGCAGCTCGACATGCCCGTACCCCGCGAGTCGGGCGGCGTGGATCAAGCCGTCGCGCACGGCGACGAACTCGGCCGAACCGGGCGGCAGGTAGTCGGGGACCCCCTTCGGGGCGGTGAAGCTGCTGGTCTTGGTCACGATGGTCCAGTTTTCCCCACGGGCGCCCCCCGCGTCCAACCGGTTACCCTCTAGACGAACCTGACGACACGGGAGGAACGCGGTAGTGCCGAGTAACGAACAGCGACGGGCGGCGGCCAAGCGCAAGCTGGAGCGCCAGCTGGCACGACGGGCCGAACAGGAGAAGAAGCGCAAGCGCTTGACGATCGCGGGCTCGGTACTGGGTGTGATAGTCGTCGCGGCCGCCGCGACCGGCGTGTATTTCCTCACCAGGGGCGACGACAGTGAGTCGGTCAACGCCGAGTCGTCCTCGGCGGTGCCGACGACCCAGTTCGTCAACACTCCCCTCGACATCCCCGGTCCGCCGCCCCCCGCGGCCAAGCCCGCGACCGTCGACTGCAGCTACCCGGCGGGCCAGGAGCCTGCGGCCAAGCCCGTCACCGCGCCCACCACGACGTCGGTCGCCACCGACGGTCCCGAGGTGAAGGTGGCGATCGATTCCACCCAGGGCCCGATCGGGTTGTCACTCAACAGCGCGCAGGCACCCTGCACGGTCAACTCGATGGTGAGCCTGGCCCAGCAGGGCTATTTCGACAAGACCAGCTGCCACCGCATCGTGGCCACGCCGGGCTTCGGCATCCTGCAGTGCGGTGACCCCGCGGCCACCGGTATGGGCGGCCCTGGTTACTCCTTCGACAACGAATACCCCACCGACCTGTTCCCCGCCGGTGACCCGGCGCTGCAGCAGCCGGTGAACTACAAGCGCGGCCTGGTCGCGATGGCCAACGCGGGTACCTCCCCGGAGGGCAAGGGCACCAACGGAAGCCAGTTCTTCCTGGTCTTCGGCGACACCCAGCTGCCGCCGAACTACACCATCTTCGGCACGATCGACGAGGCCGGCCTGGCCACCTTGGACAAGGTCGCGGGCGGCGGCGTCAAGGGTGGCGCGGAAGACGGCGGGCCGGCCATCCCGATCTCGTTCAACTCTGTCAAGGTGGGCTGACACCCGCTTCCCCAGGACAGAAACGGACCGGACACGCTGGCGTGTCCGGTCCGTTTCCGGTTTTCCCACCCCGACGTGCGAAGAAGATCATCAGAGGCTAGGCAATCCTACGGTTCATCCGCCTCATGCACCGCTCACCCGCATTTTCTCCGCTGTCGACCCGGCCCGCCGGACATCGCACCGTGTCCTTCGCGCGGTAGGCTCAGATGTCCACTTCCACAGCAGCATCGGGGAGCAGTCATGGCGGAACTCGACGACATCGGCAGCGAAACAGCGTCCATGATGCGCACCATGCTGCAGATGGCCATCTTGGTCGCCGTCAAATCGCGGGAACACGGCCAGAAAGAGGCCGAGTCCCGGGCGAAGGCGATCGAGGCCAAGATGAAGGAAGCGCGCGAATTGCAGATCCGCGAGGCGCGTGATCTCAAGGCCAAGGATCCGCGCAATATCGAACTCGTGCAGATGATGTCGGTCGGGTCGCGCACGGTGGAATCGCGCGGTGTGGAGACGCGCGGAATCAACCTCAACAAGCCGGCGGGCTCCGCCTTCGCCGCGAACGCCGCGGCGACACCGAGCGTCGGCTACGACTCGGCCGAGCGACGCTCGGCGATCGCGGCACATCTGCAGCGTGCCGGCGTCGCTCCGGAGCTCACCCAGGTTCGGATGCTGGTCGAAATGGGCCAAGGCATCTCGCCGGAAGAGGCGATCCGGTCCCGGGACACCGTGATGCGCGCGACCCTCGCGCGTCAGCGTGGGGAACGCGGGATCGAACGCGGGATCGAACGCGGTCGCTGACCCGACTCCGAATATGCTCGGATCCCCTTGCCTGGCAACGGGATCCGAGCATCCGTCCGGTCAGTCCGGTATGCGGCCTTTCTGCCAGAGGCGGTCGATGTCCGGACTGCCGAACATCTGCGCGTCCGCGCCCTCCGGTTTCTTGAGCGGCAGCGGTTCGAGCATCCCCTTGTGACCGTTGCGCACACTGCAGTACTTGAACGGCCCTTTCGGGTCGAACAGCTTGGTCATGTGCGGGTCCGCATGGTCGAGAAACCACACGCTGATACCGGTCCCGCCCTGCAGACGGTGATGCTCCCAGGCCTGCCACAGAGCGCTCAACCGGATCACGGCCTCGCTGTGGTGCCACCATTCCGGGCACCACACCGTGTCACTGATATCGGTGACCTGGCGCCGGTAGACCTGACTCAGGTACTCGGTGACGAACTCGTACACCCCCTGGTAGCCGTTCGTAATCTCCCCATTGGCGACATTGTCGTAGCTCACAGCGGCTTGACCTCCTCGACTTCACCCATCTCTTCCGGCGGAACAGATTTCGCTAGCGACGCAGACCCGAAAAGGTCTTCGATGCGGGTCTTGCGAGTCGGGTCGTTCCGCTCGATCGACCGCTTGACCGCGTCGGCGTACTCCGACTCCCACCACGGCACGGTCCGCACCAGGACCGCGGGCTGACCGGAGGTGAACACGACGGCACGACCGCGCGGTAGCGTCGCCAGGCCCTGCGCGGTGAAGGTCACCGAGGAGCTCAGCGAACGCGAGTAGCTCTTGCTGTTGCCCGACTGCGACATCGACGCGGAGATCGAGTCGTACTCGCCGATCGCCTCGGACCGGTCGCGCAGGAAGGCCATATCGTCGACTCCGCTGCCGAGAACCTTGATATTGGCGGCCGACCACAGCGCGCTCATCCCGGCCTCGCCCCAGCAACGCGCGCCCTGCGCCCACGACTGCAACACGGTCATCACCACGATGCCGCGCGACCCGAAGTGGCTGTACTGCTTGGGCAGATCCTTCCAGCGCACCACGTTGGCGGCCTCGTCGAGCACCGCGAGCAACGGGATCGGCAACCGGCCACCCGACGAGCGCGAGGCCTTACGCATGGCCACATCGATGACCGCCTCGGTGAGCGCGCTCACCAGCGGTGCGGCCGAACCGCGCCCCTCGAGCGACAGGCAGTACAGCGTGCCGTTGCGTTCGATGAACTCCAGTTCGTCGAACTGGGGACGGACGCCGTCGGCCGGGGTGATCCACGGGTGCACATTGGACAGCTGCAAGCAGCGAATCATCTTCTTCGCGGTACCGAAGATGCCGCTCCTGGTGCGCTCGTCGGCGTTGTACTGCATGGCGAGGCCGGACGCGGTGAAGTGGTGTTCGGCGCCGCGCAGGTGTTCGATCGCCTCGGTGTTCTGCGGATTCGTCACCCATTCCCACACCTGGGTGATCGGTTTGCCCGCGATCGCGGCCGCGAGGAAGAACGCGGCGAGCAGGTCTTCGGCCTCAGGATCGAAGAAGTTGTCGCCGTCGTCGGCGCTGCCGCCGGTCTCGGCGTCGGCGAAATGTCCCGCGAGCCGAGCCGCGCGCATCTCACACCCCTCGGTGCGGAAGTTGACCCAGCTCAGCGGATCCCAGAACCAGGTCGGTCGCTCACCGGCGACGCCTTGTGGATCGAACACGAATGTGCGACTGCCCTTGGCTTCCTGCACATCACGGGTCGCGTCGACCACGTCACGCTTGTTCGACGTCGCCAGCACGGGCCCGATCGCGGAGAGGATCGCCGGAATGACCCGCGAGGTGGATTTGCCCTGTCGCGGGCCCCAGATGTCGAGATGCAGGTCTTCGTAGGAGCCGTAGAGCGAGGTGCCGTCGGCGACAGCGATGCCGATCGGCACACCGGGTGAGTCGTTGGTGCCCAGCTTCATCCCCAGAGCTGCCGCCTTCTCCCTGACTCCGGCCTCGGTGATCGACGCGATCGCGCTACCGCTGCCCATGTGGTCGGCTTTGTCGTCGACCGCCAACCGCCCCACACCCGCACGCTTCTTCAACCGCTTGCGGATCACCACATACGCGATGGCCGACGCGATCACCAACAGCACGATCACCGTCGACGCACGCGGCCAGTGCAGCTTGCCCCGCGCCAGATCGGCGACCACCGCGATCGGGTTGATCGGAATGGTCTGCGGCACAACCGCCAGCGCGTTGCCCAGGTGCAGGGCGACGGCGAGAGTGATCAGCGCCGCGAACCCGAACATGATCATGATCAGCGTTGTGTCGGGTCCGACCGCGGCCGGATCCGACACCTTCTTCTTCGCCACGGGTGCCTCCTTGTGTGGACGTGGTGGGTGGTCAGCGGAACGCGTCGAGGCGCCAGCCCTGCGGGGTCTGCACCACCGTCGCGATGACGGTGCTCGGCGGTAGCTCTTCGGTGCGGCCGTTCGGGTAGACGACCGTTTGTTCGATGCCGATCTTGTACTGCGCCACCGTGGGATCGGCGCTCGCGGGCGCCGGCTCCCCCGAGGCGAAGGTGAACGCCTCCACGCGCGCTTTCACCTTGGCCCAGTCGGCCCACTGCAGCGACGGTTTCGGAGTCGCGGTGGCCCCGATCGAACTGTCCAGCATACGTATCATGCTGGGCCCCAGCCATTCTCGCGCGCGCTGCAGCGAGGATCCGGGTTGCTCGGTCGCGGGGTACCAGGTGTAGACCTCGCGCAGCGCGACCACCGCGACACCGTCGGGAGTCGTCGGGTCGACCGCGGCTTCGAGCAGACGCGTGGTGGAAGTCGCCTCGGGACGCGTCGGCTCGGCATCACCGCTGCACGCCGGAACCGAGAGCAGGACTGCCACGAGCATCACCGCCAGGGTTGTGCGGATTCGTGTTCTCTCCCACCAGGTTATCGCTGGTCGCGTGGTCACAACACCCTCCTCGCCCGTGCGTCGCCGGGCACCGCCACCTCGGCGACACCCCCGCCACCGCGGTTGCTCGTCGGCGGCACCGACTGGATCAGCCGACCGTTGCCCGCGTAGATCCCGACCTGTGTCGGGCCCTGCCGTCCGAACCCGCTGAACACCAGATCACCGGCGACCGCCTTCGCGATCGGGACCTCCCGCCCGGCCTCCCATTGCTGTTCGGCGGTGCGTGGCAACGTGACCGCGCCCGAGGACGCGGCGAACACCGCCGCGGCGGTCAGTCCCGGCCCGTCGAATCCGCCACCGCTCGGCCCCTGTACGCCGCCGCCGCCCCACACATACGGTGTGCCGAGCCAGTCGTGGGCGGCCTCGACTATCTGCTCGCCGTCGCTGCCCTGCCCGGGGGTGAACCGGCCTTGCGCGCCGGGCGCGCGGTACTGGGGTTCCATCGACAAGATGTTGGTGACGTAGGGCCTGGTCTCGGAATAGTGCGCCGCATACTGATTGGGCATCCCTCCGGAGGCGAGCACCGCGCCCTCACCGGCGTTGTACCCGGCCAGGGTGAGGGCGGCCAGGTCGCCCGACACGCGCCCCGCGGCCATCCAGCCCGCGATCTTGTGGGCGATCGAGCACATGTAGCGGGCCTGTCCGATGATCGCGTCACCGTCGTCCCACACGCTGGCGGACCCGTTGCCGTCGGCGTCGATGACGTAGGGCTGACCGTCCTCGGGATTGATGCCCGCCGCCGTGCCCGGCAGGAACTGGGCCAGGCCCTGGGCGCCCGCGGGCGAGGTGAGCCCCCGCCGGAATCCCGACTCCTGCTTGGCCTGCGCGGCCAGCAGCGACGAGGAGATCTCCGGGCACACCGTCCCCGCGCGGCGATACCAGATCTCGAGTTCGGCGGGTACCTTCCCGTCGGCCAATGCCCCACCGGCGCTGCCGAATCCGCGCACACAGTTCGGATCGCTCGAAAACGCCCGCGCGCCACCGACATCCGGGGTCGGCGCGCCGTCGAGCCACGGCATCGGGTCGATCTGACGACCGCCGGTGAACCGGCCGCCGGGCACGATCTCGAAATGCAGGTGCGGACCGCTCGATTCGCCCGCGGACCCGACCATCCCGATCGGCTGACCCGCGGTCACCGTCTGGCCGGTGCGCACCTTGACGCCGGCGTCCCACATGTGGCCGTACACCGCGGAGTAGGCGCGACCGTTGGTGTCGACGGAATCGACGACGATCCAGTTGCCGAACCCGGAAGCGGGACCGGCGGCGACGACCCTGCCGTCGGACACCGAGTAGATCGTGGTGCCGTCGGTGGCGGCCATGTCGATGCCCTTGTGATCGCCGCCGCGCGAACCGAACACATCGGAGATGGTGAACGTTCCGGTCTCCAGCGGCAACGTGCGGCGCAGCGGACCCACACCCGCGGCCAGCACCGGTGTTCCGGTGACCGCCGGATTCGATGTCGGCGCGGCAGCACTGGTCGCGCCCGCGCGATTGTCCCCACCGAGTTCGGGCAGCGTGGGCACCGACGATCCGACCAGCACATCGCCGGTCTCGCAGGTCTCATCCGAGGACGGCAGCACGATCACCAGCACCAGGGCCACCAACCCGATGACCGAGCCGAACACCGTCATCATCATCGTGCGGACGTTCACCGGCCGCCTCCCCGCGGTCCGCGCCGGGCGCCGATTCGCGCAACGTCCGCCGCGGCGGAGTTCATGTTCGGCGCCGGGACTCGTTGAGCGTGTCGGCGAGCGTGCGGTTCATTTCCGCGGCGGCGGCCAGCTGTTGTTGCAACAGCGCCACTTTGCGGCGTAGCGCGGTGGCGTCCATGCGGTCCAGGCTCGGGTCCTGGGTCGCGCGGACCCAGTTGCGCACCGAATTGGCGTGCACGCCGATCTGTTCGGCCACCATTCGGCAGGCCTCCGATTCGCTGCGCAACTTGTCGGTCAGCGCGACCACCTGGGCGACGGCGGCATTGCGGACCTCCGGCGAGACCCGGCGATAGGACCGGTGCGGCATCATTGCTCACTCCCGTTCGAATAGTCCGGCGTGCCCCTTGGGTTGTCGCCGAACTCGCTGAAGCGCTGGTTCGTGTCGTGGATTCCGCTTTCTCGCTCCGACACCGTGAACTCCATGTGGAAAGGAATGCCCGGCCGGCGATCCTCGCCGACCTTCAGCAGGAATTTGCCGGTACCGGGCGGCGACGGCCGCTGCTGGCCGGGCTTGAGCGCCTCCCCGGTGAGGGCCTGCGGCGCCGACCAACTCGTCACCATCTCCTGCTCGGCCGAGGTGAACGGCACCGTGGAGTCGAGCCTGCTGATCTCCTCGGCGGGTAGCGCGCCGAAGATCTTGGCGCGCGCGCGTTCCAGGAAGCCGATGGCCTTGGCGATCGCGGCGTCCGACCCCAGCGCCTGCAGGTCCTTGATGGTGTGGCTGATCATGATCAGGGCGGTGGCCAGGCCACGCTGCAGACGGGTCAGCTCGTCGACGCGGTCGACCATGAAGTCGCCGAGCCCGAGCACCTGCCACAGCTCGTCCATCACCACCTGGAAGTAGCGCTGCGGGCCGAGGTCCGCGTCGGCCAGCACGTGCGCGGCCTCGACGGACGCGAAACCGTCTGCCCAGCAGGCCAACATGACCGCGGCCTTGAGCTTCTTGTCACCGCTGGGGATGTGCGAGACGTCGATGCACACCGCCACGGCGCTGGTGTCGATCGGAACGCTGGTCTGGCCGTTGAAGATCGCGCCGAACGGGCCCTGGGTGAGCGCGCGCAACGATCGGCGCAGTCCCTTGATCGCGTTCTGGTATTCGTCGGCGTTGTCGGCGCCCGCGTCGAGCATCATCTCGGCGCCGCCGCCGACGATCACCTCGAGCAGGTTTTCCATGATCGGCGGTTTGTCGGGGGTGAACCCGCCGGGCTGGTAGAGGATGCGCAGCGCGGTGGCGATCAGCGTTTCCTCGAAGTCGGCGACGCGGGCGCCGCGAACCAGTTCCACCAGGCCCGCGATCAACGTCACCTGCCGGGCGCGCAGATCCTGCAGCACCTGACGTTGCAGTGCGGGTTCGTCCGCCAGGCGTGGCACCACCGAACCGAGCACGCCCGCGGCCAGCGGGTTCAGCTTGCCGTGTCCGTAGCCGAGGTCGATCACCTGGCCGCCGACGAGTTCGACCATCTTGCGGTAGTCGGGTTTCACGTCGGCCAGGATCAGCGGGGTGATGCCCTGGGCGATGCCGCCGAGCACGATCCGGCGCACCAGCGAGGACTTGCCGAAACCGTTGAGGCCGAGCACGAACAGGCTGGGCGCGGTGATGAAACTGCCGCGCATGAACCAGTTCATCGGGTCGAAGCACACCGGGGCGCCGGTGTGCAGGTGCGAGCCGAGTGGGGTGCCGATCAACGGCGCACCGGCACCGACCGACCACGGCCACAGACCCGCGACCTGGGCGGTGGTGGCGCGATACTCGACCGGGCGGCCGACGACGTTCATCTTGCCGCCGCCCGCGCCCGAGTACCCGCGGTCGGTCAATTCGGCGGTGGTGCGGTCGAACCCGTCCTTGACCACGGCCTCGGTGCGCGCGTGCGCGTTGTTGCGGCGCAGATCGTCGGTGTGGATCCGGAACGTCGCCCAGGCCGCGCGCAGACCCGACTGCTCGCGGGCGATCATCTCGTAACGGGCGCGGGTAGCGTCGTCGAGCAGCGAGGGGCCTTGCGAACGCCGATCCGGCTTGGTCGATTTCGCCGACCGGCCCGAACCCATCGCCCGATCGGCGGCCTCGTCGGCCCGGACCGCACGCACCGCCTTCGCGGGCCGCGCCTTCTTCATCGGCTTCGGTGCGGCCTGCTTGGGACGCCGGCGCGGATCACCCGGTGGGCGTTCGTGTTCCAACCGGGGACCGTGATCCTGGTCGCGCAACCCACGCTCGGCGCGCGCCCTGGCGCCCCGATCGGCATCGGGACGCGGACCCCGCGTCCGCCGCTCGCCCTCGCGCGATCGACGCGACTCGTCCTCGCGTGGCCTGCGTGGCTCCTCGCCACGGGGCCGGGGTGGACGACCTCGCTCGGTGCGGGCTTCGTCCCGTGCCCGGTGCTCGACCGGTGGACGGCCTTCGGCCGTGCGTGATCCCCGCGCCGAGCCTTCTCGCTCGTCGCGGTCGGTGCGCTCGTCGAGGCCGAGCACGTCGTCGCTCACGCGCGGCGCGCTCCCCGCGGGCCGTGGCTCGCGTTCGCCGCGGATGCGCGGCGGCCGGTGGACCGGGCGCAACGCGACGTCGTCGCGATCGCGCACCGGGGGTTCGTAGTCGCGTCCCATAATCGCCTCACCCCGCCAATGCCTTCGGAATGGTTGCGTGTTCGGGCAGGATCACGCCGCAACCGAGAGATGCCGCGAACGCCGCGGACTGGTAGCGGTAGCAGCGCCGGATCTTGAGCCGAGCCTGCGTGGACAGGTCGCGGGTGATGGCCTCGATGCGGGGCAGATCACCGCGCAGCGGCTCGGTGATGGTGACCAGCGCACCGAACCGGGTGACACCGTGTCCGCGCGCCTGCTCCTCGCGCGCCTGCTGGGTGGCGCCGACGCGCAGCGTCGCCGCCGCCGAGACCACGCCGCGTTCGCTCTGCTGGGCCACGAGCGCGTTCTTGAAGTCGTCGTCGACGATCTCGGCGGCGTCGGCGGCCGAGTGCGGCCGGTAGACGATCGCGATGCGTTTGCGTGGCACTTCGGGATTGGGCGCGAGCAATCGCTGCAACACCCGCTCGTCCACCGCGCCCTCGGGCGCCGCGTCCATCTCCCAGGTCACCGAGCGGCCGCCGTCGTGGATCAGGTGATCCCACTTCTCGTCGTAGGACACCGGACCCGCGTCGTCCCAGCCGAGGCCGTGCCCACCGGGATCGGCCGCGGCCACCTCGAGGTCGGCCTGCGAGGCAGGGTCGTAGCTGCGGCGGATGAAGGAGATGACCTCCTCCGCCGACATCGGCTGCGCCCGCACCCCGGCCTCGGCCAGCGCCGCGCAGATACCGGGCAGCCTGCGCCCGATCTCCACCGCTTCCTCGGCCGGGTTCTTGCGCCGCTCGGCGGTGGTCGCCTTGAACGTGATCGCCACCCGCGGCAGCAGTTGCACACGCTCCTGCGGCAATTCGGTCGCCAGCTCGTACATCACCTGCTGGGCCAGATCGGGGGCTTCGGGGCGGGTGATCGTGGACACCTCGTTGAGCAACCGGTTTCCGGTCTCGGGCACCGTGTCGATCACCGGCACCACCGCGACGATGTCGCTGGTCTGCCCGACCGAGGCGAGGAAGGTGCCCCAGGCCGCGACCCAGCGATCGATCACCGGCTGGTCCACCGCCTCGTGCCCCTGCGGCCAGGCCCGCAACACCACCGTGTACTGCGCGAACGCGGGCAGATGGATCATCCCGAAGTGATACCCACCGGCGTCGATGCCTTCGTAGAGCTTCGACGGCGCGAGCAGCCCCGGCAATTTCGTGACACCGCCGGGGATCCGGGAGAACCGGCCACCGCGATACACGTGCTCGCCGTTGTTGCGCGAGCGCCTCCAGTTGAACATCATCAGTCCCGTCTCATAGCCCGAGCGGCCCCCCGTCCGCCACACCAGGGGCACCATCACCAGCGCACCGAGCCCGCCGACGACGAGGCCCCATTTGAATCCACCGACCATCGCGCAGATCAGCGCCGTGATCACCACGACGAAACCGATCACGGTCTCTTCCCAGCGCAGGCCGAAAAGGCCCGCGCTGCGCGGTTTCTGCCACAGCCCGTACGAGCGGCGCTCGTAGGTGTCGGTCGCCGAGGTCGTCATCGCGGAATCGTGCTCCTGCCGAGGTCGGGTGAACGATTCGCCCAGCGGTCACCGGCGACGTCGCCCATCGATTGGTCCGCGCGCGAGGTGGTGTTGGCCGCGGTCCGAGCGGCGGCCACATTGCGGGCGCCGGCGGGCACCGAGCCCGAACTCGTCGTCGCGGGCGCGGGCGCACCCCCTCGTGGTGGCGGTGCCGGTCGTGGCGCCGCGCCACCGCCGCCGCTTCCCCCGCCCCCGCCGGGTCCACCGGGCCGCGGGCCCGCACCGCCATTGCCGAAGTAGCCCGCGGAGCCGGGCGCCGCCACCGGCCGAGAGGCGACAGCCTTGGTGCCGATCGCACCGAGCCCCATCGCCGCTACCGCCGCACCACCGGCCACCATCAGACCCGAGCCACCGGTGCCGACCGTGGCCACCGCCGGCGCGACCAGGCGCATCAGCGCGGGCAGCACGAACGCCACGCTGCACAGCAGCACCAGCGCGACCAGCATCCGCTGCGCGTCCTCGCCGCTGGGCAAGCCGCCGGAGTCCGTGGTCTCGTCGACGTGGCCCGCGGTGGTGAACGCGATCATGTACACGATCGCGGCCACCGGTTTGAACAGCATGAACGCGATGATCCAGCCGACCAGTTTCTGATACGACTGCTTGCCGGTGCCCGTCGCCGAGGCGGCGGCGGCCAGCGGCAGCACGCCCGCGGCGACCACCAGCAAACCCTGCCGAACGATGGCGAGCACGATCTGGGCGAGCGCGCCGAGCAGGCCGACGATGGCGATGATCAGCACCAGGCCCGGCGAAAAGGCCTGCAGCTTACTGGTTTTCACCATCAATTCGGCCATGTTCTTGGCATTGCCGCCGGTGGCGTCGTCGATGATCCACTCGGAGAACTTGTCCGACGCTCGCGTACCCGCGACGATCACCGCACCCAGCATCCACGAACTGAACACCACCCTGGCGAACAGGCGGAACGATTCGGCGGCCTCGCTCACGGCCGCCCCGCGTCTGGCCTCGGCCAAGCGGCCGCCGGTGATGATCACCGAGGCGATCAACAGCAATATCTGGATCTGATAGGTGTAGTCGTTGATCTTGGTGAACAGTGCCCCCGAGTCGCTCACCGCCTCGTTGGGCACCTTCATCCAGAAGGTCAACGCCAGGATCAGCGCCTCGCCGAGGCCCTTCATCAGCGAGTCGACCACCTTGCCGAAGGTGGAATCCCACGCCTTGTCCTTGACCGCGGTGGCCGCGTCGCCGGGGTGGGAGGCGGCATTGCCCGCCTTGCACACCGCCGACGCCGCGTCGCCGAGCGAGACTCCGGGGATCGCGACGCTGTCGAGGGTGTCGTGCAGTTCGTTGCACGCCTCGTCGAAGCCGTAGGTCTGGCCGTAGGCCACCGTCGGCGTCGCGATCATCACGGTGAAGATCACCGCGAAAATGGTGACGATCCGCCTCAGCATAGTTGGCACCCCTCGATGGTCCGCGCGGAATCGATCCGGGCTGTGCTGTACCTCGATCACCATGTCGTCCACCCCGCCAGCGATTCCACGTATTCGGTCTGGGTATTTGCTGTCGTCGACGGTTTGAGCCGCCAGTCACCGGCGTCCCACACCACGATCATCCGCATCGCGGCGTACAGCTGCTTGCCATCGATCACCGGACCGCGCGAAGCCAGCCGCACGATCGCCAGATCCTCGGCGAAATCGTCGATCTTGAACGCGTCGGAGGCCACGAAATACCGGGTCACCTTCTCCGGCTGCTGTTTGGGCAGCCGCTCGCCCGACAACGCGGAGTCGTAGGCGGCCAGCTGCGCTGTGCTGACCCGCAATTGCGTCACATACAGGTCGCGGTCCGCCGGGCGGGCGTTGAGCCGGTAGGTGATCTGCGCGGCGGCCAGTGCGGCGCCCTGTGGTGTCCGCGCGTAGCCGACGGCGAGTCCGTCCTCGATTCGCGACGGCCCGTCGGAAGTGGAGAACGGCACCGACGCGCCGTAGACACGCTGCCAGCCGTGCGGTTTCGTGGTGCCCTCCGGCGCGCCGGTCAGCCAATCCGGGTCCGCGGCGGTACGTTGCGTACCCGGTTGCTGGGCCAGCGGCTGACCCGCCGGGTTGTTCGGGATGTCCACCCGCCTGCCGAGCAGGTCGACCTCGGGTTCGGCGAATCCCGTTCCGCCCGCGGCCTGGGCGGGCGGCGGCGCGTTGTCCACCTCGCTGCCGCCGTCGCGAGTGAAGTACACGACGGCGCCGACGACCATGATCAGGGCGAGCAGGGCACCGGAGGCGATCATGCCGAAGGACGCGCGGTCGCGCGTGCCCGGCTCCTTCTCGCTCACTGCGGTGCCTCCAATGTCACAATGTCCTGCGGTAATTCATCAATCGGGTCGACCGGCCGGTCGGTGGACCGGGGATCGGGTAACTGCAGTCGCCAGTCTCCGCCGTACCAGCTCACCGTGGTGTGGTTCACCGCCCGTGACCGGTCGGAGTATTCGGTATAGACGTCGACAGTCGTTCGCTCGTCACGATATTCGGTAATTTTGTAACCCAACAATTTCGGCGCGTACTCCGCCGTGGCGGGTCCGGTGATCGACAGCTGTACTCGGTTGATCGCCCACTCGTCCCGCGCGGGCCCCGGGACGAGTTCGGCGTTCACCACCTGGGCCCACTGACTGTCCGGCGCCACCGACAACCGGATGGTGTGGGTCAGTGCCGCCAGCCCGGCCCCGCGCGGGGAATGCTCGAACCCCGTCGCGGCGCCCTGCCCCACTGTTTTCGGGCCCTGATCGGTGTGCGGCAGGGAGATGCCCTGGTAGTCCTGCCAGCCCACCCCGGTCGGCGCGGCTGTCAGGTCGGGGCCGGTATCACCACCGCCACCACAGCCGACAGCCGCGGCGAGCAATGCGATACCGACCGCAACCGGTCGTGTCACTGTGGAATTCATGCCGGCAGGAAGGCCAGCGCGATCGCCGACGCGGTGCTGGCCACCGAGGCACCGATCAGGCTCATCAGGACGCCGTGTGAGGCGTCGTTGACCGCCAGGTCGCTGCGGAACGCGATCCACAATCGACCTGCCGACAGGATCATCCAGGCCAGGCACGACAGCAGGACGAACCAGAGCAGCCAGTTGAGCAACTGCATCATCGGCGCCAACACGTCGGCCGGGATCTGTTTATAGGCGAGCACGGTGATCACTAACCGATGACCGCACTCATGATCGTGCCGGCGCTGGTCGCCACGACGCCACCGATCATGGCGCCCGCCACCATCTTCGGCGATTCGAGACCACCACCGGTCCAGCGCTCCCACGCGAACTTGCCGCCCGCGTAGGTGATGCCGCAGATGCCCGACAGCAGCACGAACCAGGTGAGGTAACGCACCAGCTGCAGGATCTTCTCCGAGCCGGGAGGAGCCTCCGGGGTCGGGTTACCGACCTGGGCCAGCACGGTGCCGTACGTGTCCTGCACGGCGAGGAGGAGCATGCTCATCGGGTGCCTTTCTCCCACAGTAAAGGTGTTGTGCCACAAACACTTCGACGACGACACACGTTTGTACACCACCGACCGGCGAACCGCCCGGCGTTCATGATCGACCCTGACCCGACGTGGGCGGGCCGAGACTGGTGCGGATCGCGGCGACCACATCGGTACCGAGGTCACCGATTTCGACCGGCACGTCGTCGAGCGGGTCGGGGCGGCGCTTCTTGACCGCCACCTCGTCGCCCGGCGACCACACCGGAAGCGCATCGGACTCCACCAGAGTCCATTCCTCGAACCACGGCACCTGCCAGACGTGCCCGGCCAGCGAGCCGACCACCTCCCGGTAGCGCCGGATCTCCGGTGCCATCCGGCCGGGGCGCGCGGCCACGGTGATCAGGCCGAGAACCAGCGCCGGGCCCGCGAGCCCGGCGTGATGCTGGCGCAGCAGATCGTGCGCACGGGTGAGTCCGGAGATGGTTTCCCTGGCGACCAGGACCACATAGGGGGATTCGCGGTCGAACACCCCGGGCCAGCGCCCGCGCGCGTCGGCGGCGGGGGCGAGCACATGCGACAGCGTGGTCGCGCCCGCGCCACCGTGCACGCCGAGCAACCACACCAGCGGCGCCCGGCCGACCCCTGGCACCGGGCGCTCCCAGATCTTGGCGCGCAGCGATTCTGGCGGCGCGACTACACCGGCGGGGACGTCCGGTTCACGACGACGACGAAGATTCATGGCTGCCGTCATGATGCCACCCCCGCGAGCAAGCTCGCATACGCCGAACGCGTCGCCTCGGCCAGCTCGGCGTGGCGGACGAGTTCTCCGCGCGCGAGATGCGGATCGTAGGGAATCTCGACGACCTCGCGCACCCACCCCGACAGGTGCTCGCGCAAATGCTCCGCTACGCGCGAGTCGTCGTGCGAATACTGATGCGAGACAACGATAGTGGTGTCGGCGACCACACCGGCACCGTCGTCGCCGTAGTGGTCGTCGAGCCATTCCAGGGTCACGCGCAGCCGGTTGGCGGCGTCGACGCGGGCCGGGATGGCCAGCACCAGTGCGATATCGGCATCGTCGAGCAGGGGCCGCAGTTGCCGTCCGGCAATCGGGTTGCCGCCGTCGTAGACCGCGGTGTACCCACCGGTGTCCAGCGCCCGCGCGACAGTGAGAAATGTCGCGCGGCGGCGCAGTGGGGTCGCGTCCCGCCAGAGTAGCCCGAACCCGGAGGTGGAGCGGGACAGGCAGTCTTCCAGCGGTGCCGGTTCGTCATCGCCCCGGCCGTACACCCAGGACTGCAGGTTCACCGGGTGCAGGTGCTTGTCGGCCCCGCGCAGCGCGATGTCGCTGCCCGCCGCGGTCGCGTCGACCGCCACTGTCGTCGCACCCGCGGTGACGAGCTCCGCGGCCAGGCCGAGCGCGGTCGTCGTGGTGCCCGCGCCGCCGCAGCCGCCGACCACCAGGATCGGCCTGCGAGTGCCGTCGCGGCGCTCACCGTTGCGACGCCGCAACCGCACCACCGGAGCCGGATCACGCGCCAGGTCATCGGACGGGTCCCCCTCGGGGGCCTCGTCGAGCCATCGGCTCCAATCGTCTGTCATCGCCTCTCCTTACCCTGCCGCGATGCCCGTGATGAGCGTGCGATCGCCGACCAGCGCTGTCCGCACCGATTGCTTGGTGTAGGTGGCCGGTGCGCCCGCGGGCCGGAACTCGGTGACCTCCACGGTGAACCGGTCGGCCGCGACGGTGGTGATCCGCACGCAGTGGGTGGTCCCCACCGGGATGGTGTCGATACCGCGCTGGATCACGGCGGCCGGCGAGACGTCGGCGTCGGGGGTGACCACCGCTCTGGCCTGCGCCCCCGATCGGGTCACGTAGTAGGCGTACTGGAAGGCAAGGACGGCGTCGGGGCCCGAGTCGGTGCCGCCCGCTTCGGCGCTGCGCAGCACGATCTCGGTGCGTTCGGTCGGGCACGAGCCCGCGGTGTCGGCGGTCAGGTTGCCCGCGGTGAAGTGCAGTGGCGGGGCGGCGTTGCGGGCGGTGTTGCTGTCGCCGCGCCCGAACAGCAGGAAGAACACCCCGGTCGCGGCGAGCACGAGCACGAGAACCGAGACCGCGAGAACCACCCACGTGCGCTGACGTTTCCGGTTCGCCCGCAGGGCACCGGAGGGCTCGAGCACACGGGCGTTGTCGTATTCGTCGGCGGCGGCCTCCGGCCAGGGGAACTGGACGAGCTCGGCGTCGTAGTCGTCGTCGGGGCCGGGTGCCGGTTCGGCGACCCAGTCCGACCAGCCGCCGGTGAAGTCGCTACGGCGTCCGGCAAGTTGCGCGGGAGGCGGTGGCGGGGGCTCGGGCGCATCCTCCGGTTCGGCCGCGTACAGCCGCTTGTCGCCTTCGGCCACACCCCAGCCCGCGGATTCGGTTGTCGTGTCATCGAACTCGGTGGCCCGACTGACGGGGTCACCGTCTTTCGGCTCGGACTCGACGTTCCAGCCGTGCGGGTCGCCGGCAACTTTCGCCTGATGCCCCGTCTCCCCGCGCTGCGAGTCGCCGGTGGCGGTCGGCTGAAAGTCGAGGGCGAGGCTGAACGGTTCCGGCTGCCGCTCCCCTGCCGTGGCGCGATCCGGCGCCGGCTCGGCGATCGGGGCGGCGCCGGGACTCGTCGAATATCGGTCGATGCTGTCGTCGTCGCCCGTCACCGGTTCGGTGGTGTCCGGACGCACAGGGGCACCGGTCTCGGTCTCGGCCTCGGGCTCCAGCGCCGAGTACCAGCGCGACAATTCGTTGTACGACTTCAACATTCCCCCCTTTCCACGGCGCCGGGCACAGTTCGCATCGAAGACCTCTCGGTGATCAGTTCACAGAGAACGGACGGGTGGTGGGTGCGGTGGTTACGGGTGTCGCGGCAGGCGGAGTCGTCGCGCCGCCGGATGAGGCGCCATCGGCTCCTGTCCCGAACGGAAATTGTCCCCCACCGGAGGGTTTGGTTGTCGTAGACGCGCCGGTCGGGCTCTGGAATATTCCCATACCACGCGAGTCGGACCCGCCGACCGGTACCGTTCCCTTCCCGGAAACGCCTGCCGCGTCGTGGGCGAGCGCGGCGAACCACCGGCCGACGTACTCCGTCGGGGTGGCGCCGTTCGCGCCGACGCCCATGCGCGAGTACGCGTCATAGCGTTGCAGCGTGTCCCAGTAGCGCACCCAGGTGGTGACGTCGAGGAGTTCGGCGTTGTCGGTCACATTCTGCTGGACCGCGGTGAACGCCTCGTTGACCAGCCGAACCCCGGTGGTCGGCGGCACCAGTTGCGGGACCGCCCCTGCCAGTTTCGTCCCGAGCAGCGTCAGTCCGGCCAGCGGATTCGACAGTGTGGCCGTGGCCAATTCGCTGATACTCGCCGGGCTGATCACCGACTTCACCACGGTGGCGACAGCGTTCAGGCCGATCATGCCGACCTTCAGCAGCGCCTGATACGCGGCGTTCATGTCGAGCTTGCTGTTCGGGTCCGAGGCATCGGACACTCGCTGTGAGATCGACTTCTTCGGCGAGATCGACACGTCGGCCAGGGTGGCGCCGGAGATGTCCTCCTCGACCACCGCGGTGGCGGTTTTGATGGAGGTGAACGCCAGCGCCTGCGCGATCGAGGTCAACGAGCCGATCGGATCGCCGCCGGAGAGTTTCGACTGGCTCATGAGGTTGGTGACGGCGCGCACGATCGGCGCGCCCTGCGGTGCGTCACACGCGAGATCGCCTGTGGCACAAAAGCTTGCGACACGACCGGTCAGTTTACCGAAGTCGTCGGTCTGCTCGCTCTGCGGGGCGAGCCCACCACCGGAGGCGACCCCTTGACGCACGGCACCGATGTTCGCCACCGCGTCGCCGGAGGTTCCCGGCGCCGCCAGCGGTGCGGTCCGGTCGGGCGCGCCGGGAAACAGTGGCGCGTTCTCGGCACGGGTCGGGTCGGCGAACAACGCGACCGCGGCGACCTTGTCCGCGGGCAGTGCTCCGGTGCCCGCTCCGACCTCCTGGGCGAACAGCGAGGCGACGTGGGCACCTTGGGAATAGCCGACGACCGCGAACCGGGTGTCCGGGCAGCGCTGCGCCACCTGGGTCGCCATCGCGCGAAGTCGTTCCAGGCCCCCGGCCACCGATTCGGTGTACGGCACCGCGCCGCCCTGGACCGCACCGCCGAAACCGGCCTCATAGGGCACGTACGCACGATCGACGAGGCCCGGGTCGGCCGCACCGGCGAACATCGGACGGAACACCGTCGACAGCATCCCGGTGTCGGTGCTGGGCGCCGCGTCGGGCGAGGACTCACCCGTGCCCTGAATTCCCAAGGCGTAGAGCGCCGGACACGCGGCGATGGATACGTGTGTAGACGGCGTGGTGGGTGTACCGTCTTCCGCGCCGGCCACCCCCGCCGTAACCGACAGCGAAGCGACGGTGAACGCGATCAGCGTCCCCGTGAGTCGTGTCGTGCACCGAGCCATATCGATCCGCATCACAGTCCGTTTCGGCTGACCAGTGGAGCGTTGAAACGCACTAAACCGTAACAGATTCCGGGTAACCCAACCGCTGCCCTAATCGGCCCTTTCGCTGCCCCCGGCAAACCCGATGCGACCAGCAACCTTTCGGCGATCACCTGGGCAGACAGCGGCCCGGGCACCCTCGCGAGGAGAGTGCCCGGGCCGTGGTCGGGGTCAGGCGGCGGAGGTCACCCGGTACACGTCGTAGACGCCTTCGACGTTGCGCACCACATTGAGCAGGTGACCGAGGTGCTTGGGGTCGCCCATCTCGAAGGTGAACTTGCTGATCGCGACACGGTCGCCATGGGTGGCCACCGAGGCGGACAGGATGTTGACCTTCTCGTCGGCCAGCACCTTGGTCACATCCGAGAGCAATCGGGTGCGGTCGAGCGCCTCGATCTGGATCGCGACCAGGAACACCGACGAGGGCGAGGGCGCCCATTCGACCTCGATGATCCGCTCCGACTGCTCCTGCAGGGAATCGGCGTTGGTGCAGTCGGTCCGGTGCACGCTCACCGCGCCACCGCGGGTCACGAAGCCCATGATCTCGTCACCCGGCACCGGCGTGCAGCACTTGGCCAGCTTCGCGACCGTTCCCGGCGCACCGGGAATGAGCACGCCGGCGTCCCCGGTGACCCGCTGACGGGCCGGCGTGGTCGACGGTGTCGACCGCTCGGCCAGCTCGTTCTCCACATCGCCGATGCCGCCGAGCTGGGCCATGAGCCGCTGCACCACGTGATGCGCCGACACCTGGTGCTCGCCGACCGCGGTGTAGAGGGTGGAGATGTCGCTGTAGTGCAGCTCGTGCGCGACCGCGGTCATCGCCTCGACACTCATCAACCGCTGCAGCGGCAGCCCGACGCGGCGGACCTCCTTGGAGATCTGCTCCTTGCCGCTCTCGAGCGCTTCCTCGCGCCGTTCCTTGGCAAACCACTGGCGAATCTTGGCTTTCGCGCGCGGTGAGACCACGAACTTCTGCCAGTCGCGACTGGGTCCCGCGTTCTGCGCCTTGGAGGTGAACACCTCCACGACTTCGCCGTTCTCCAGCTGCCGTTCCAGCGCCACCAGGCGACCGTTCACCCGCGCGCCGATGCACTTGTGCCCGACCTCGGTGTGCACCGCGTACGCGAAGTCGACCGGAGTGGACTTCTGCGGCAGCGTGATCACATCGCCCTTGGGCGTGAACACGAAAATCTCCGGCGACTTCAGGTCGAAGCGCAGCGATTCGAGGAACTCCGCGGGGTCGGCGGCCTCCCGCTGCCAGTCGAGCAGCTGACGCATCCACGCCATGTCGTCGACTTCGGCGGCGTCACCGGAGTGCTTGCCCTTGGTCTCCTTGTACCGCCAGTGCGCGGCGATGCCGAACTCGGCGGTCCGGTGCATGTCCTGCGTGCGGATCTGCACCTCGAGCGGCTTGCCGTCGGGGCCGACCACCGTCGTGTGCAGCGATTGGTAGACGCCGTAGCGCGGCTGCGCGATGTAGTCCTTGAACCGCCCCGCCATCGGCTGCCACAGCGAGTGCACGACGCCGACCGCGGCGTAGCAGTCGCGGACTTCCTCGCACAGGATCCGCATGCCGACCAGGTCATGGATGTCGTCGAAGTCTTTGCCCTTGACGATCATCTTCTGATAGATCGACCAGTAGTGCTTGGGCCTGCCTTCGACGATCGCGTTGATCCGCGACGCGGCCAGGGTGTTGGTGATCTCCGCGCGCACCTTCGCCAGATAGGTGTCACGCGAGGGCGCGCGATCGGCGACCAAGCGCACGATCTCGTCGTATTTCTTGGGGTGCAGGATCGCGAAGGCGAGGTCCTCCAACTCCCATTTGACCGTGGCCATACCGAGGCGGTGCGCCAGCGGCGCGATCACCTCGAGGGTTTCCTTGGCCTTCTTGGCCTGCTTCTCCGGCGGCAGGAAGCGCATGGTGCGCATGTTGTGCAACCGGTCGGCGACCTTGATCACCAGCACACGTGGGTCGCGGGCCATGGCGATGATCATCTTGCGGATGGTCTCGGCCTCGGCCGCCGCGCCCAGGTTGACCTTGTCGAGTTTGGTGACCCCGTCGACGAGGTGGGCGACTTCCTGCCCGAACTCTTCCTTGAGCTGCTCGAGGGAGTAGCCGGTGTCTTCGACAGTGTCGTGCAGCAGGGCCGCGACCAGGGTGGTCGTGTCCATGCCGAGCTCGGCCAGGATGTTGGCGACGGCGAGCGGGTGCGTGATGTAGGGGTCGCCGGACTTGCGGAACTGCTTGGCGTGGCGTTCGTCGGCGACGTCGAAGGCGCGCTGGAGCAGGCCGAGATTGGCCTTCGGGTACAGCTCGCGGTGGACGGTGGCCAACGGTTCGAGCACCGGCTTGACCGCCGCGATCCCCCGTTGACCGGTCATCCGCCGAGCCAGCCGCGCACGAACCCGCCGAGACGCCGAACTGGGCACCGAGGCTGTCGGGGACTGCTTGGCGGTTTCGGGGGTCTTCGCCGGTGCACCCTGGCTCGGCGTGGCGCCGGTGGATTCCTGCCCAACCTTCGCCTCGCCCAGTTGTCGAGTCATGCCACCACCTCTCACGCTGCATTCGGACCTTGTCGGCCGAGTGCTGCAACCGCCCAGGTCCTCACTTTAGTCCTCGTACCGACCTGGCGTTCGAGTCACCGGGGTCACAGGCCTGCGGCTAATCCGCCTCTTCGCGGTTTCTGCCGGTCGTTCCCGGGCAGCGTAGTGAGTTTCCGGGAGTGCGGATAGGTGTTCGACAGGTTCGGAGGTCCCCGGCGCGTTTCCCATCTCCCAGCGTGATCAGTGGTTTTGTTCGGGACCGAGTCGCGGATCCCGCCGGAGCGGGAGTGCCTGGGGGCGAACCTGTTCAGCGCTCATCGCCTGGCATCGGGCGGGTGCGGAGACTGTGGCCGTCGAGACGGCCGGGCGGGGCGGCGAGGAGGTCGAGGACGGTGGGCGTGAGGTCCACCAGGGTGTGGGCGCTGGTCACGGTGCCCGGGGTGAAGTCGGGGCCGCGGGCGATGACGAAGTTGGCGGTTTCGGCGGGGGTCTGCCCGCCATGGCCACCGGCCGGGAGGTGGCCGTGGTCGGTGGTGACCAGGACGGTCCACTGTTCGCGGGGATCAGCGTGCGCGCGCTGGTCGACCGCCGCGACGATCTGGCCGACGAGCGCGTCCACCCGGCGAATCGCGGCGAGATAGGCGCGGGACGCACCGCCGTGCCGGTGGCCCGCCAGGTCGATCTGGTCGAGGTGGGTGAAGACCAGATCGGGGCCGGAACGCTCGATCGCGGACACCACTTCGGTGGCGGTCGCGGCATCGGTGGCCGACTCGTCGGGATCGTCGACGACGGGTGCGGTGGTGAGGGCGATGTCGGCGCGCCGGTCACCGGTGGCGGCGATCGTCGCGATCTGGTGCCAGGTGCCGATGGACACCGTGTGCCGAGCGGGGTCGGCCCGTTCGATCCGGGTGAACACGCTCGGGTGCGCCAGGAACGGACTCGCGTCGAATTCGTTGCCGGTGATCCCGTGCTCGGTGTCCCACACCCCGGTCAGCGCGCTGGCCCACGACGGCCCGGAAATCGTGATGTGCCCCGCGATGGTCCCCTGCGACAGCAGCCCTTGCGCGGCGAGATGCCGCAATCGCGGTGCCTGTGCCGCATCGGCCTTGTCGAACATCAGCCCATCGATCCCGATGACGACGACCTTGTTCACCACCTCGCCCGCCCCGCGCCGTGGAGCACCGAACGCGGCGGCCGCGTCGACCCTCGCCCCCACGTCGTCGAACGCCGCTACCGAGCCTGCCGTCGATCCCACCAGCGGAATCGTCACCAACGCCGTCACCAGCGCTGCGAGCACTTTCGCCGGAGCCGACATCTCGCGCATGTCCTCACGATGCGGGATCGGCACCGACGCGGCGAGGCCGACGCGACGGTGTTCATCGACGTTTCATCGGCTTCGCACGCATCGGACGCCTCGCTGAACATCCCGCGAACGGGCGAGGCGAGTTCCGCCGCCTAGGCGCGCACGCCGAAATACTGCCGCAGGCAAGCGATCTCACCGATGGCGACACCGAGCGAGAGTCGGAAATCCGGTCGCCGGGGCTCAGTGTCCGTCGACGTCGAACGCCCACACCACAGCAGGCCGCCCGGTGGCTTTCACCCGGCGACGTTCACCGGTCCGGCCGAGCCCTGGAATGGCGGCGAGCGTGCGGTTGAGGTTGGCCGGGTCGGGACGAGTGCCGTGGAGCGAGGTACTGAGATCGACCGCGCGGGTGGCGGGAAACTCGGTGCCCGCCAGTGCCCGGGTGAGCGTCGCGTCCTTCCACAGAAGTCCGGCCAGCAACGCACGACTGGTATCGACGATGCGATTGTGGTCGAACGCCAGCGGCGGGACCTCGTCGAAGCCCACCCACTCGGCGGGTCCCTCGTGCTCGGCGACCACCGCCCACATCGCGATGGCCAGCGTCGGGCCGCGCGGGTCGCGGTGTGGTTCGTCGAACGTGACGAGCTGGCCGACCGCGCCGACCGCCGCGGGCGGCACCCCGAGTTTGGTGTGGACGGCGCGCCGGGCCGCGTCGACGAGACGTTCGCCGCGGCCGAGTAGCACACCCGGTAGCGCGAGTTCGCCGGTGAACGGCTCGAACTCACGGGGGGCGATGCCGATCCGGACGCCACTGTCGGCATCCCAGCACCGCAGGGTCACCACATCGATCGACACAACGGATTGCTCCACGTCATCCCATCCTGCCTCGAGCTGCTCTGCTCCGGGCGCAGTACGTTGTCACCGGCCGGTACCGCGGTTCACGGTACGGATGCTCCGATTCTTCCCTGCCCACCGACATCAGCGGTCCGCTCCCTCCGGTCGGCGACCGAAGCCGCGACAGCGCGGTCGCGCCGATCCGGGCCGTGCCCGGTCAGCACCACCGATACCCGCAACCGCTCGGCCAGCCACGCTGCCGGGTCGGTGTCGATCGGCACGAGAATCGGTGTCGCAGTGAGGAGTTGACCGGTGAGCCGCTGCTGGTGACCGAGATCACGCCACCGGCCGGGGACCAGTTCGGCCGATCTGCCCGCCGGCGTCTCGTATGCCTCTGCGGCGCAGAGGGTTCCGGGCATGTCGAGGTGGTTGACGACCAGCCCGTCGATCCCGCCGCACACGTCGACGGCGTAGCGCAGCAGGATCGGATCCAGGTGTCCCTGCCGAAACGCACCCTGATAGCGCCCGGTGCCGTTGTGCGGTTCGGGAAACCCGAGCGGCGCTTCGGTCGGCAGCGGACCCGCGCCGTGCCGGGTCATATAGGTGCGGGTGACGCCGAGAACCGCGGCGGATCCGCCGATGTCGCGGATCATGGCGCGGGCGTTGCGTGGCTCGACCGTCGACCAGGTGGTGTGCGGGTGCAGGCCGCGCCACTCGTCGAGCAACACACCCTGCGCGCCCTCGAACACCAATCGGCCATCGTGCGCGATCCGGGCGAGTTCCTCCGCACCGGTGATGCGGACGGCTCGCGCGAAATCGCCGTACATCGCCACCAGGGCATCGATCGATTCGTACCCGTGCGCGCTGGGGCCGATGAGGTCCTCGTAGTGCGCCGCGAGCCGATCCAGTTTGGCGCGCAGCACGGCAGGAGCCCGGCAGTCGGCAACGCTCGGCGCGTCGTTCTCCAGTGCGTACCAGGCTGTTTCACCGATACCGCGGCCGCAGGAACCGTGCCGCGAAGTACCCCTCGCGTCCTCGCGCGCACGGTTCGCCGCGATGTGGATCGGCGTGGTCAGCAGGGCGCGGCCGTCGACGGCGAGCAGGCCGAGCGGGTCGTGCACACCGAGCGCCGCCACCTGTTCGGACTCGGCGGCGAGCGCGATCGGCTCGACCAGCATGTGCCGCGACAGCAGCGTCGGGACCCCCGAGAAAGTCCCCGATCCGAATTGCGCGAAGGTGTGGTGGCGACCGTCGGCCACGACGTTGTGCGCGGCCTGCGCACCGCCGTTGAACCGCACCACGGCCGCCACCCCGAGATCGGCCTCGGGCGAGCACAACCAGTCGACCGTGGCGCCCTTGCCCGCGTCACCGAAGCCCAGATCGACGACGACGAGGTGCCTGTCACCGAACACCTGGCTCATCGCCCCGGCGGCAGCGCGCGCGGCGCCTGGCCGGGCTTCGAGCCGAGCGCTCGGCCGACCGCATCGGCCTCATCACTCGATCCGACGTCGCGCAGATCGGCCAGACCGGTGTCGAGATCGACCCGGTCCTCGCCCAATCCGATGGTCAGCGCGATCAGTTCGCAGACCGCGCCGGGGTCGTCGAGTTTCAGGAAGTTCTGCCCGAGCAACGCCCGCCAGTGTTCGGCGATGTCCGGATCCCGGTAGTACGACGACTGATTCGGCAGGATGTAGTACACGTGCCAGCGCCGCTCGAGTTCGCGATAGATCGACTCGACGGACACGTCGCGGCGCACATGATCGCCGATCACCGCCCTGATGTGCCGGGCGGCCAGGCGAGACTTGTTCAGCTCGTCGCCGATCAGGAACAGGTATCCCTTCTTGCCGCGCTTGTCCCATGCGTCCGTCGCGACATGCTCGGCGACGAAATAAGCGGCCAGTTCATAGCTTTCGGACTTCTGCCCGCCACCGCCGCCTTCGAGCAGGATCGCCCGCAGCTGTTCGTCCATCCGGTTGTCGGATTCGAACTGCCCGACCTGCAACGGCACCCGGTCGGTGTCGGCGTCGCCGATCGCGCCGAACAGGACCTGCGGGTCCTGCGCGTACCCCTTGTTCTTCAGCAGCCCGTGCAGCTTTCCCAGCTTGTCCTGCATGATGCGTGGCACCCGGCCCATCGACCCGGTCACATCGAACAGCACGGCGACCGGCAGTGAGTTCCCGTGCTCGGCCGAGTCCCGGCACTCGCGCGTGCCGACCCCGAAGGGATCGAGCAGCGGATGCGCGCACCACGTGTCATACGGCTTCGCCCGCATCTCGGCCGTGTACCCGAAATCGTCCACCCCCTGCCGCGCCCGATACGTCTTGCCCGCCCGGTAGGCGGTGTCATCCCAGTTCCCGTACCCCATCCGAACCACACCCTCTCGCCTTGATCGTTGTTTTAGTCTATTCAACTAAAACAACGATCGTCAAGGCGCCGGGGCGAATTCGCCGGAGCCGATCAGCAGGAGGCAGCGCCGTCCGGCAAAGGCGTCAAGCGCGAGGCGACGAGAACGGCACCGGGACCGGGCCTACCGCCCGGGCCGGCATGCCAGGTGACGTTGTCCGAGGTGAGCGGAGCGGCGCAGGCTCGACAGACGACGACACCCTCGGTCACGTGACCGCAGTCGCGGTGAACCACCGACAGCGGCGGCCCATCCTCACCGGCGAGCCAGCGATCTCCCCACGCCAGCAGCATGGTCAGGATCGGGTAGAGATCGCGACCGCGGTCGGTGAGGACGTACTCGGTGCGGGTCGGGTTCTCCTGGTACACCCTGGTTTCCACGATCTCGTGGTCGCACAGGGTACGAAGACGATCGGTCAGCACATTGGACGCGATGCCGAGGTCTCGACGCAGGTCCTCGAAGCGGCTGATGCCGAGGAACAGGTCGCGCAGGATCAGGGGAGTCCACCGCTCCCCCACGATGCCGACGGCACGGGCGATCGAGCACGCGATATCGGCGAGGTCCACTTTTGCCATAGCACTCAGGATAGTCCATTGCTTTTTACAAGTCAGCTGGTTACGGTCGGTAGGCACCTGAAGGATTCGCCACAGAGGAAGGTGTATTTCCCATGCCCGACGCCCTTGCCGATCCGGTGTCCACCGATTCGGTCGCCCGATTCCGGCGCGCGACCACCGACAACGACATGCCCGCCCTGCTCGACACCTTGACCGACGATGCCGAGCTCATCTCACCGGTGTCGGGGCGGCTCGTCTTCCGTGGCCGAACCGACCTCGCCCCGTTGCTCACCCTCGTCTATCGCGCGGTCAGCGATCTGCGATGGACCGACACACTCGGCACCGGCGACACCCGAGTCCTGTTGGGCGAAGCCAGGTTCGGGCCTTTCCGGATGACCGAGGCGATGGTGCTCGACCTCGATTCCGACGGCCGCATCCGGCGCATGCGCCCACACTTGCGCCCCTGGCTCGCGCTCACCGCCGTGGCGGTGTGGTTGGGCCCGAATCTGCTCCGGTATCCGGGAGCGGTGCGCCGGGCCGCGAGTTCTGGGCGGTAGCCACCGGACCGTCTTCGGCCAGGCCGTCCGGGGTGAGCTCGAGCCTGCGGGTGACCCCGATGTCGTCGAGGAAGCGTTCGTCGTGGCTCACCACGATCAGCGCACCCTCGAAACTCGCCAGTGCCTGGGTCAGATGAGCCAGGCTGGGCAGGTCGAGGTTGTTGGTGGGCTCATCGAGCATCAGCAGCCGGGGAGCCGGTTCGGCGAGCAGCAGGGTGGCCAGGGCGGCGCGCAGTCGTTCACCGCCCGAGAGGGCGGCGGCCGCGATGTCGGCGTCGGCGCCGCGGAACAGGAAGCGCGCGAGCTGACCGCGGATCTGTTCCGGTGTCGCGTGCGGTGCCGCGGCGGCGACATTCTCGAACACCGTTCGCGTTTCGTCGAAGACATCGAGTCGCTGCGGCAACAACCGCCACGAAACCTTCGGTCCCTCGGCGACGATCCGACGCAGCAGGGTGGTTTTGCCCGCGCCGTTGCGGCCGGTCACCGCGATCCGCTCCGGTCCGCTCACGCGCAGGTCGACCACCGGACCGTTGGCCAGCTCGACCTGCTGTAGGTCGAGCACATCCTGTCCCGGATACAGCCGGGTGCCGGGGAGCTCGACGCGGATCTCCCGGTCCGCGCGCACCAATTCCTCGGCCTGATCAAGGGTTTCGCGGGCAGAGTCGAGTTTGTCGATATGGGAGTTGCGCAGTTTGCCCGCCGATACCTCCGCGGCGTTCTTGCGCAGTCCCGCGACGATTTTCGGTACCCGCTTGTTGTCCTGCATCTTCTGTGCGAAGCGCGCCCGCCGGTCCAGTTTCGTTCGGGCGTCGACGAGTTCGCGCGCCTGCTTGCGCACATCGCTGCGCGCATCGCGAACGGCGGCGCGCGCCGTTTCCTGCTCGGCCGCGATGATCCGCTCGTAGTCACTGAAACCACCACCGAAGGAGCGGATTTCGCCCGCGCGCAGTTCGGCGATGCCGTCCATCCGATCGAGCAGTTCGCGATCGTGGCTGACCACGATCACGGTGCCCGCGAACTGCCGGATCACCTCGTAGAGCCGCCCGCGGGCGACCGCGTCGAGGTTGTTGGTCGGTTCGTCGAGCAGCAGCACGTCGGGTTCGCGCAGTAGTTCGGCGACCAGGCCGAGCAGCACGGTTTCGCCACCGGAGAGGGTGTCCAGGGTGCGGTCGAGGTCGTCGACCGAGGTGGCGACGTAGTCGAGACCGAGCTTGCCGAGCAGTGCGACAGCCTCGTCCTCGATCTGCCAGGACATGCCGACCGTGTCGAAGTCGGCGGGCTCGCCGGCGCCGCTCTCGATGCGGTGCAGCGCGCCGCGTACCTCGGCGATACCGAGCACCGCGTCCACCCGCTGACCGGTCTGCATGCCCAGGTCCTGCCGGAGATAGCCGAGACTGCCCGGCACGGAGATCGACCCACGCACCGGCTTCAGTTCACCGGCGACCAGCCGCAACAGCGTCGATTTGCCGGCCCCGTTGCTGCCGACGAGACCGATCTGACCGGGGCCGACGACAGCATCGAGCCCGTCGAAGACAGCGGTGCCATCCGGCCAGTGAAAGGTGAGATCGGACAAGGAAAGAGAGGTCATGCGGATCCCCTGGAGGTGCGACGGAAACACGGTGCGCAGAATGCGGACCGTCCGAGAGCGCTACCTCAAGAAATCAACGCGTGGCTCCGATCGCCGGGAACAAGACCCTTCATTGATAACACCGAGCTACCCCGACGCGCCACCCCTTTTCTCCTCCTGTGAGGCCCGTCATGGAAAAGCTAGCCTGGACGCGAGTCGCCATCTCGTGGGCGAACCCGGATCGAAGGAGTGCGATGGCGACGATTGTGGTGCGCAAGGCGGCCCGGCACGATGTCGGCGCGGTGGCCGAGACGCTGGCCGCGGCGTTCCAGCACGACCCGGTGATGAGCTGGATCCTGCCGGATCCGGATCGGCGAGCCGCCGGCCTGCCCCGGTTCTTCGCCACGATGGCGCGCCACCTCTTCCTACCGGCGGACGCCTCCGACCTCGCGCTGCGCCCCGACGACACGGTGGGCGGCGTGGCCCTGTGGACCCCACCGCACCGTCAGAACCCGTCACCCCTGACCGAACTTCGCACGCTGCCCGGTATCTGGCGCGCGTTCGGCCGCCGCACCCTGGCCGGCAAACAGGTGGGTGACCTGCTGAAGAAGAACCATCCGACCGAACCACACTGGTATCTGGCGATGCTCGGCTCCGCCCCCGATGTCCGAGGCGGAGGTTACGGGAGCGCCCTGCTCCACAGCCGGCTCGACCGCGTCGACGCCGAGCACGGTGTCGCCTATCTGGAATCGAGCAACCCGGTCAACGTCCCGTACTACGAACGCTTCGGCTTCGTCGTGACCGGCGAATTGCAGGTGCCGGGCGGCCCGATGCTGTGGCCGATGCTGCGGGCAGCGCGCTGAGTCAGATCTTGACGATCGAGCTCACCGGGTAGTCACCCTGGTGCTCGCGGCCCTTCAGGAACTCGAGTTCCATCACCACGGCGGCGGCCACCACCTCGGCGCCGACCTCCTTGAACAGGGCGGCCGCGGCGGCGAGAGTGCCGCCGGTGGCGAGGACGTCGTCGAGCAACAGAATCCGCTTACCCTCGAGGTCCACGCCGTCGGCGGGGATTTCCAGTGCGGCGGAACCGTATTCGAGCTTGTACTCGCGTGAGACGACCGGCGGCGGGAGCTTGCCGCCCTTGCGGATGGCGAGCACGCCGGTGCCGAGCGTCGCGGCGACGCCCGCTCCGAGCAGGAAGCCACGCGCGTCGACGCCTGCCACGAGGTCGGCGTCGGGGGCGATGGCGGCGAAGCAGTCGATGACCGCGCGGAAGCCGACGGCGTCGGCGAACACGGGAGTGAGATCGGCGAAACGCACACCCGGCGTGGGGAAGTCGTCGTGCCAGCGGGTCAGCCGGGTGACCGCGGCGGCCGCCTCGGCGGTGCGCTCACTGGCCTGATCGTCGGACTCGACCACCGCGTGCTTGCTCATCAACCCTCTTTCATCACGTGCGCTCATCGCTGCAACACCCAGCGATCCATGTTCCAGCCGGTACCGGCCTGTGTCGGCCCGGCGATCCCGTTCTGCATCCCGTTACCGAACGCGATGATGCGCGGCGTCGCGAACAACGGAATGCTCGGTAGCTGCGCCCACAGCAGGTTCTCGGCCTCGGTCAGCAGGTTCAGCGTCGCGGTCGAGTTGGCTTCGCCCGCAAGCTGATCGGTGATCGCATCGTAGCGACCGTTAGCGAAGCCACCGAAATCGAGGCCGCTACCTGCCCGCAACGCGGCGAACGCGGCAGCGCCCTCGCTCGATCCCGCGGGCCCCGGCACCGCGCCGGTTCCGCCGAGGACCGCGTCGACCGCGCCCTCGGGGAGCTTCACCGGGGTGAAGTCGGGCGAACCCGCGTCGACCACGGTGATGCCCGCGCCGCGGCAGGTCTCGGCGATCATCGCCACGGTCTGCGCACGGCGGGCATCGGGACCCTGATACCCGATCCGCACCGTCGGCTGCGCCGTGCCGGAGGACGCCAACGTCGCGGTGGCCGCGGGGATGTCGGCGCCGCGATACCGGTCGGCACCTCCGGTCACTGCGGGGTAGTACAGCGAATCCTGCTGTACCACATGGGCGTTCAGCACTCCCGCGCCGAGGCCGTGCGGCGCGGGCTCACCCGCTTTACCCAGCGTGTCGAACAGTGCCTGGCGCGGCACACACTGTGCGAACGCCCGGCGCACCTCCACCCGTGAGAACACCCCACCGGTGGCGAGCACGAGTTGCTCGGCGCTACGGCTCGCCACCGTCCGCTCGTCGAAACCGTCGAGCTTCAGATCCGCGACCGACCCGGCCCCGAGATCGACGACCCCGAGCGCGTTCTCCTTCGCCTTGGCGGCGAAGTCGGTGCCCTTGGGCCACACCACGATCCGCTTCGTCTCGGGCGCGTCACCCCACCACTTCTCATTGGCGACCAGCACCAGACCGTCCTTCGCACTGAAGGATTCGATCCGATACGGCCCCGACGACGGGAACTTCGTCAGGTCGAGCCCCCCGGCCTTCACGGTCCAGCCGGTGTTCCAGAAGTCGGCGATCCGGCCGATCACCGCACCGTCGCCGGTCTGCAGGGCGTTCACCACGTTCGGCACACCCACCGCCTGCGCCACCACATGGGCGGGCATCACCTCGGCCGCGGTGAACAGCGTCCGCCACGGCAGGTAGTGCTTGCCCGGCCGGAACACCACGGTGGCGTCCTTGGACCCGGGCTGACAGTCGATCCGTTCGATCTCGTCGTAGCCCACGGTGCTCGCGGCGTCGAACAACGAGACGGGCCCACGGTCGCCGGGGCGGGTGAACTTGCCCGAGCGCGCCGACCACGCCAGCACCAGATCGTCGCAGGACGTCTTCACCCCGTCGGAGTACACCCCGTCCGGGTTGAGCCGGTACTGCACCGTCTGCGTCTCGCCCGGCACTTCCTTGGCTGTGCCGACGTCGGTGTCGGCCACCTGCTGACCGTCGGGTCCGGTGTAGAAGAACCCGGTCAGCACCCGGCCGAACACCGCCGCGGCGCCGCTGCTCGCGCCGAGCGTGCTCGCGCCGTTGTAGCTGGCGACCGCGGCGTCGACCGCGTACCCGATGGAGGGCACCTGGTTCTTGGTCGAGCACCCGGCCACCACGGAGGTGGTCACAGCCGCCGTGGCGAGCACGGTGATCAGTCGAATCGTGCTGCGTCGCATGATGAGACCCCCTGCTAGTCGGTCGTCAGTGCCTTCTCTGCTGCCGCTTCCCACTCGGACGCGACCCCGGCCGCGGCGCACCGCTGCCGGTCGGTCGCGCGCCACGGGCAGCCGTCGCGCCCACCGGAACCCGAGCGCCCGCACCGACACCGGCGCGCTTGTCCAGGACCTTCTTGGTGTGCGCGGCCACCGGACCCCAGCGTTCCTTGATCGAGACCAGCACCGGCACGGCGAGGAAGATCGAGGAGTAGGCGCCGACGATCATGCCGACCAGCTGCACCAGCGCGAGGTCCTTGAGCGTGCCGACCCCGAGCAACCACACCGCGATCACCAACATGCCGATGATCGGCAGGATGCCGATCACGGTGGTGCTGATCGAGCGCATCAGCGTCTGGTTGGCGGCCAGGTTGGCCTGTTCGGCGTAGGTACGTTTGTTCAGGTGCAGCACGCCACGGGTGTTCTCCTCGACCTTGTCGAAGACCACCACGTTGTCGTAGAGCACGTAGCCCAGAATCGTGAGCAGACCGATCACCGCGGCCGGTGTCACCTCGAACCCGACCAGCGAGTAGATACCCGCCGTCACGAACAGGTTGAAGAACAGCGACACGATCGCCGCGACGGACATGTCCCGCTCGAAACGGATGGCGATGTAGACCATCGTCAACAGCACGAACACCGCCAGCGCGATCAGCGCCTTCTGGGTGATCTGCCCGCCCCAGGTTTCGCTGATCTCGGCGATGCTGATGGCGTTGCGGCTCACCTGCCCGGACGAGTCCTTGGGCTGGAATTCGTCGTAGAGCGCGGTCTGGAGCTGGTCGATCTGTTCCAGGTCTAGCGTTTCCGAACGCACCTGGATGGTGGCCGCGTCCCCGGAGCCGACCTTCTGCACCGATACCGGTCCGTGGCCGAGCGCCTGCGAGTAGACGTCTTCCACCTCCTGGGTGGTGACGCCCTCGGCCGCGGGGATCTGGATACGCGAGCCGCCCTCGAAGTCGATACCGAGCGTGAAACCGCGCACCCCGATGCTGAGCAGCGAGATCAGCAGCAGCACCGCCGACAGCGCGTAGAAGAACTTGCGCCTGCTGACGATGGGGAAGCCGCCGGTGCCGGTGTAGAGACGTTCGAAGAACCCGTGCTTGGGGCCCTGCGTGGGCTCGTAGGAGTCCAGGTTCACCGATTCCTCGGTGGGTTTGTCGTTGCTCATCGTGACATCTCCTTCGACCTGGCCTGGCCGCGTTCCCTGGCGATCTGCTGAACCGAGCCGAGTCCGTTCACCGACGGCTTGGCCCAGAACGGCGATCGCGAGGCGAGCATCAGCAGCGGTGCGGTGACCAGGTACAGCACGATCACGTCGAGCACTGTGGTGACACCGAGGGTGAAGGCGAAGCCCTTCACCTGACCGGCGGCGAGCAGGTACAGCACGACCGAGGCGATCAAGCTGACCGTCTTACCGGACAGGTTGGTGCGCTGGGCTCGCTGCCAACCGCGCGGCACCGCCGAGCGGAAGCTGCGGCCTTCGCGCATCTCGTCCTTGATGCGTTCGAAGAACACCACGAACGAGTCGGCCGTCAAACCGATACCGATGATCAGACCGGCGATACCCGCGAGGTCGAGGGTGAACCCGATCCACCGCCCGAGCAGCACGATGATGCCGTAGACCGCGACACCGGCCGCGATCAGCGAGAACCCGGCCAGCAGGCCGAGCATCCGGTACACGAGCAGGCAGTACAGCAGCACCGCGATCAGGCCGACGGCGCCGGCCAGCAGACCCGCCTTCAGCGAGGACAGACCCAGCGTCGCCGAGACCGTCTCCGCTTCGGAGGTCTGGAACGACAGCGGCAGCGAACCGTACTTCAGCGTGTTGGCCAGCTCGGCCGCGCTGTCGGCGGTGAAGCTGCCCGAGATCGAGGTACGACCACCCAGCTGCGGGCCCTGCTGCACCTGCGGCGCGCTCACGACCTTCGAGTCGAGCACGAACGCGACCCGCTTGTTGACGTACTCACCGGTCAGCTTCGACCAGGCGTCGGCACCGGAGGACTTGAACTCGAGGTTCACCTCGTGCCGGGCCTGCTGGGAGTTCAGGCCGGAGGTCGCGTCGGCGATCTCCTGGCCGTCGATGCGGCTCGGGCCGAGCAGGAACACCTCGGTGCCGTCCTGCGAGCAGGTGACCAGGGGAAGGGCCGGGTCGTCGTTACCGGTCAGCGGGTCGGGCTTGGTGCAGTCCATCGCCGCCACGGCGACCTGCTGAACCTGCTGATCGGTGCTCTGACGCAGTGCCTTGGCGTCGGCGATCTCCTTGGCCTGCTGCTGCTGGGTGGTGAGCCCACCGGGCGGCGGCGTCGGCGTCGGCGGTGCCTGCGCGGGGAACACCCGCGACTGCGGCGCCGGGGTCGTCGCGCCCTCGGCGGGCGGGGTCGACTCGCCTGGCACGGGCGCCGGCGTCTCCGTGGCCGCCGGGGGCGCGGTGCCACCCGGTGGCGCGGTGCCGGTCGCGGGCGGAGCCGCGTCGCCTGCCTGCGGCTCGGTCGCGAACAGCACCGGGCGGATGTAGAGCTTGGCGGTGGTGGCCAGCGCGCGTGCCTGCTGGCTGTCCTCACCGGGCACCGTGATGACCAGGTTGTCACCGTCGATGACCACCTCGGAGCCGGAGACGCCGAGACCGTTGACGCGGCTCTCGATGATCTCCTGCGCCTTCTTCAGGCTGTCCTGGCTCGGCTTGTTGCCGTCGGGGGTCCGCGCGGTCAACGTGACGCGGGTACCGCCCTGCAGGTCGATGCCGAGCTTGGCCGACGGGGAATGGTCACCGGTGAAGAACACCAGCGCGTAGATCACGGCCAGCAGCGCGGCGTAGACGCCGAGCAGCCGGAACGGATGCGCCGATCCTTGGGAAGGTGGCACAGCAGGTCATCTCCTAGGCGGAAGTCGAGGCTGGATCGGTGGGCACAACGGTGCCCGGCCCGCAACGCCAGTGCGCCCGGGCGGGAAAAGGGACTGGTCAGTCCTTGGTCAGCCGGGTCTCGGTCTGTTCCACGACTTCCTCGACGGGGGCGTCGGTGACCTCGGGGGTCTCCTCGACCGTCTGCTCGTCGGCGCGCACCTCGCGGATCGCCTGGCGCAGCCACGTGGTGACCACGTCTTCGGCGATCTCCAGGTCGACGGTGTTCTCGTCGAGGTCGACGACGGTGCCGTACAGACCCGAGGTGGTGACGACAGCGTCACCGACCTTCAAGGCCTCCTGCATCGTCGAGACCTTCTCGGCCTCCCGCTTCTGTTTGCGGATACCGAAGAACATCGGCACGAGCAGGGCCAGGATCAGCAGCGGAAACAGGAAGTCCATCGTCGAAGTCAGTCCCTAGTCAGTGGTGGACGTGCAAGTACGCCTGACAGTCTGCCAGTTCCCCGCCGCGGCGACACACCGGACACCGACGCGCGCGTGAAACAGCCCCGGTCCGCGGGTGCGCGAACCGGGGCCGAGAGTGTTCAGGCGATGCTGCCGTAGGTGTAATCGTCGAGGGGGAAGGTGACGGCCTCGCGGTGCGCGGCGGCGGTGCTGGTCGGGCGCAGCAGTGCCGCTTCCCCGTGCTGGTTGAAGTAGTAGCTGCGCGCGGATGAACAGTCACCGCCGTAGAAGACCGAGGAACCCAGCTTGTCGGTCATCCGGTCGAGGAATTCCGCGTTGGCTTCTTCGGTGACCTCGAAGGTCTGCTCGCCACGACGGAACAGCTCGGCGAACAACCTGCCCATGTGCTTCATCTGGGCTTCGATGGTGGTGAAGTACGACAGCCCGCTGTAGGAGTAGGGACTGTTGAGACTCAGGAAGTTGGGGAACTTGGGCACGGTGATGCCCTCATAGGCCTGAAAACGGTTGTCGCGCCAGAATTTTCCGAGGTTCACACCGTCGCGGCCGATGATCTCGATGGCCGGGAAGTTCACGTCCCAGAGGTTGAAGCCGGTGGCCAGCAGCAAGGTGTCGATCTCGGTTTTGTGGCCGTCGGCGGTGACGATGCCGTCGGGTTCCACATGGTCGATCGAGTTCGTCTCCAGCCGCACGTGCGGTTGGTTGAACGTCTTGAAGTAGGTGTTGGAGAACGTCGGGCGCTTGCAGCCGAAGTCGTAGTGCGGGGTGAGCTTCTCCCGGGTCCCGGGATCACGCACCTGCGCGAACAGGTGCGCCTTGGCCAGCGCAGCGGCCGCCCGGTTCAGCGGTTTGGCCTGCTTGTAGTGCAGCACGCCGACGACCATCAGCGCCTCGAGCATGCCGGTGTTGACGAGCCGAGCCGCCTTCTGCGTGAGCGGGACCTTGTCGAACAGTTCCCGCACCACCCCCGGAATCGGCGCGTCGACCTTGGGCACCACCCAGATCGGGGTCCGCTGGAACACGGTCAGCTCGTCGACCTTCTTCGCGACCTCGGGCACCAGCTGCACCGCGGTGGCGCCGGTGCCGATGATGGCGGCCTTGCGACCGGTCAGGTCGTAATCGGCGTCCCAGTCGGTGGTGTGGATGATCTTGCCCGCGAAGGACTCGATGCCGGGGAACGGCGGCGTGTAGGGCTGGGACAGGAACCCTGTCGCCGCGAGCAGATAGCGCGCGGTCAGCGTCTCACCGCCGGCGATCGTCACCACCCACTGCTGGTGCTCCGCGTCCCAGCGCGCACCGTCGACGACGGTGCCGAACCGCATCCGCCTGCGCAGATCGTATTTGTCGGCCACGTGCTCGGCGTATTTCTTCAGCTCGGCGCCGGGCGCGAACAAGCGGGTCCAGCGCGGATTCGGCTCGAAGGAATAGGAATAGGTCACCGAGGCGATGTCGACCGCCAGACCCGGATACCTGTTCACATGCCAGGTGCCGCCCAGGTCGTCCTCCCGTTCCAGGATGACGAAATCGCGCAACCCGAGCCGGTCGAGCTCGATACCGGCACCGATGCCACCGAAACCCGCTCCGACCACGACCGCGTCGAACTGAGGTACCACGCCGAACCTCCACACTGAGAGAGAATGCTCCAGTCTCAGAATGACACGTCATTCTGATTACATCGAATGTAACATCGTCAATGTGACGAAGCCACCCTCGCGAATCGACCAGCGCAAAGCCGAATTGCGCAGGGAGATCATCGATACCGCGTTCGACTGCTTCGCCGAGAAGGGCTATCACGCCACCGGAATCGCCGATATCGCCACGCGTCTGGGCATCGGACACGGCACCTTCTACCGCTACTTCGCGAACAAGCGCGACATCATCGACCATGTCATCGACGAGGTGAGCGGGCGCATCTTCGGCACGCTCGACAACGACATGGAGCCCGAAAGCGCCGCCACCATCGAGGAATACGCCGCACTGATCGACCGGCTCAGCGATTCACTCAACCGCGTCCTGCTCGACGATCCGCGCACCGCGCACCTGTTGCTGTTCCACGCCACCGGCATCGACGACGAGCTCACCGACCGGGTGTACGGCCTCGTCGACGCCACCGAGATCCTCATGGCGCGCTACCTCGATCACGGTGTGCGCGTCGGCTACCTGCGCGCCGATATCGATACCGCCAATACCGCCAAGGCGGCACTCGGCATGATCGTCGCCGGGCTGGTGGCGGGGATGCGAACCCCTGATCCGGCATCGATGTCGGTGTACAGTCACGCCGTGCGGCGGCTGTTCATCGATGGCGTGCGCGCCGCTGCCCGATAACGAAAAGCCGTGGGATAGAAGGGCAATCCTGAGACAATGACCGCTGTGACGCCCGACGATGTGAGCCGCACCCACTTCGCCATGCCGACCCTGGGGCACCGCGGCTACCACGCAGACGAGGTCGACGCCTTCCTGGAACGGGTGTCGGCCACCCTCGACGGGCAGGGCGCGCTCACCGCCGACGACATCCGTCACGTGCACTTCGGCGCACCGCGCTTCGGCGGTCGCGGATATCAGGCCGATCAGGTCGACGACTTCCTCGACCGGGTGCGGACCGAGCTCGAACATCGCCAGAAGGGCGGCGCCCCCGTTCCAGCGGCGCGCGCGGGCGACGATGTCGCCGAGATGCTCACTCCCGACGATGTGCACCGCATGCGGTTCACCCAGTCCGCCGTCGGCAGGCGCGGCTACCACGAGGAAGAGGTCGACGCCTTCCTCGACCTGGTCGCGGCGACCCTGGCCCACAACGGCCCCGGCAGCCTCACCACCGCCGATGTGCGCGGCGTCCGCTTCACCGACACCCGCCTCGGTACCCGCGGCTACGCCCGCGAAGAAGTCGACGCCTTCATCGACCTGGTGATCACCGCACTGGAACACCCCGAGCGCCGTCAATAATTATGGCGGCTGGCGCCGCGGGGGTTCTCGGCCCGAAGGCCTCGATCTTCCCTCCCTCCGGGCACTCCTTCGTCGCACCCTCCACTCAGTCCAGATCGAGGCGGCCGAGAACCAACAGTAATTTTGGCGGCTGGCGCCGCGGGGTTCTCGGCCTGGCATGAGCGGTAAGGATTGCCGCCGGTTGCGTTATCCCTGGATGCTGTGGAGTTCGGCTTCTCGCAGGTCGTCGGGGAAGACGTAGCGGCGGAAGGCCCAGAAGCGGAACGCCATGGCCAGCAGGACGCCGAGGATCTGTCCCGAGATGAAGTTGGCGACCATCTGCACCGTCGGATCCACGTGCGGCACACGCAAATTCAGCGCGTAGAGCGACAGCGCCTGCGGGATCATGGTGACCACGATGCCCAAGGCGCTGACCGCGAAGAACAGGGCCGCTTCGTGACTGCGCTGGCGCCCGCCGCGTGCGTTGAACGACCACTCGCGGTTGAGGATATAGGAGGCGATGGTCGCGATCAGCGCCCCGAGCAGGCGTGCGGTGAGCGGCTTGTCGCCGAGCACCGTCAGTTTCACCGCGTACACAACGCCCGTGTCGATGAACCAGGTGATCGCACCGACCACGGCGAATTTCAGAAGTTCCCGATGCTTCAAGAGCAGGGAACGCAACGGCTCGGGGAGTCGTTGCACCACCTCTAGGACTGCCACCGAATCGACAGTAGACGACGTTGCGGCGCCGTGCCCGCCCGGAGGCGCGCTAGCTCAGTCGAAGCGGTCAGCGCTCGGTTGCGGTTCGCGACCACGCACTTCGATGGCGCCGATGACCAGGTCGGGCGGCGGCACCAGGCCGAGATGTTCCCAGGCCCCCGCGGTCGCCACCCGGCCGCGGGGTGTGCGGGCGACGAGCCCGGCGCGGACCAGGAAGGGTTCGCAGACCTCTTCCACGGTGGCCGCTTCCTCGCCGACGGCGACGGCCAGGGTCGATACACCCACCGGTCCCCCACCGAATCCACGCACGAGCGCACCGAGGACGGCGCGGTCGAGCCGGTCGAGGCCGAGCGCGTCGACGTCGTAGACCTCGAGCGCCGCCATCGCGATGGGGTGGGTGATGATGCCGTCCGCCCTGACCTCGGCGTAGTCGCGCACCCGGCGCAGCAGCCGGTTGGCGATACGCGGCGTGCCCCGCGAGCGCCCGGCGACCTCGGCGGCGGCGTCGTGGTCGATCTGCACTCCGAGAATCCGGGCCGAGCGGGTGAGGATCTGCAACAGTTCGGCGGGGTCGTAGAAGTCCATGTGCCCGGTGAAACCGAAGCGATCACGCAGCGGACCCGTGAGCGCGCCCGAGCGGGTGGTGGCGCCGACCAGGGTGAACGGGGCGATGTCGAGCGGGATCGAGGTCGCGCCGGGGCCTTTGCCGACGACCACGTCGACGCGGAAGTCCTCCATCGCCAGGTACAGCATCTCCTCGGCCGGGCGGGCCATGCGGTGGATCTCGTCGATGAACAGGACATCGCCCTCGACCAGGTTGGAGAGCATGGCGGCGAGATCGCCCGCGCGTTCCAGCGCGGGTCCCGAGGTGATGCGCAGGGCGGTGCCGAGTTCGCCGGCGATGATCATCGCCATGCTGGTCTTGCCGAGGCCGGGCGGTCCCGACAGCAGGACATGGTCGGGGGTGGCGCCGCGCTGACGCGCGCCACGCAGGACCAGTGCCAGCTGTTCGCGCACGCGGGGCTGGCCGATGAACTCGTCGAGCGAGGTGGGACGCAGGCCGGTCTCGGCTTCGCCGTCGGTGCTGAGATACCGGGCGGTGAGATCGGATTCGTCGGCCTCGGCGAAGGTGTCGAAGTCTTCGTCCACGGTCTACCTGTTCTTACCGAGCAGGCCGAGCGCCGCGCGCAACGCCACCGAGGTGGTGGCGGTGGGCTGGTCGGCGAGGACGGTGTCGACGGCCTGTTCGGCCTGCTTCGCCGGGAACCCGAGGCCGACGAGCGCTTCGGAAACCTGCTCGCGCACAGGGGTACTCGGGGTTTGCGCACCGGGCGGACCGGTGGGGACGGCCACCTGGTTCACCTTGTCGCGCAGTTCGACGACCATCCGCTCGGCGCCGCGTTTGCCGATGCCGGGGACCCTGGTCAGCGCGGCGACGTTGCTCTCGGCCAACGCCTTTCGCAGCGCTTCGGGTTCGAGCACGGCGAGCACCGCCATCGCCAGGCGGGGGCCGACGCCGGAGACGGTCTGCAACAACGCGAACAGTTCGCGCGCTTCGGTGTCGGCGAACCCGAACAGGGTCATCGAGTCCTCGCGCACGATCATCGCCGTGTACAGGCGGGTCTGCTCGCCGCGGGTCAGCCCGGCGAGTGTGGCCGGGGTGGCGTTGAGGCGGTACCCGACGCCCGCTGCTTCGATCACCACGTGATCGAGCGCGATCTCGAGCACCTCCCCGCGTACCGACGCGATCACCCGCGCACCACCTTCCGTTGTTCGGCGAGCCGTTGTTCGTAGCGGCGGCGGACCTCGTCCGCCTGTGCCTGCGCGGCCGCCATCCGGTCCATCAGCGGCGCCCGCCAACAATGACAGATCGCCAGCGCGAGCGCGTCGGCGGCATCGGCCGGTTTCGGCGCGACCCGCAAACCGAGAATCCGCGTCACCATCGCGGTGACCTGCGCTTTGTCCGCCGTACCGTTGCCGGTGACGGCCGCTTTCACCTCGCTGGGCGTATGGAACGCCACCCGGATCCCGCGCCGCGCCGCGGCCAGCGCGATCACCCCACCGGCCTGCGCTGTGCCCATCGCGGTCCGCACATTGTGCTGGGCGAACACCCGCTCGATCGCGACAGCTTCGGGCCGATGCGTATCCATCCACTCTTCGGCGGCATCCGCGACGGCCATCAACCGCAACGCCAGCTCGGCGTCGGGCGGGGTCCGCACCACCCCCACATCGAGGGCCACGACCTTCCGGCCCGGTCCGCTGTCGACCATGCTGAGCCCGCACCGGGTAAGCCCCGGATCGACGCCCATCACCCGCACCGGCCACCCCTTCGAAGACACGAACAGTTGTTCGAAAGTCTAGAGCATCCCCGCGTTCGGGCCGACCAACGACACGATCCTCACGCCGGTCGCGGCGGTAGCCCCAGTAACGCCGGATCGCGGGCGTGCTCGGCCCAGACCCCCGCCGGATCCGCGACCAGCTTGCGCGCCCGCAGGTCGAGCAGTCCACTCACATACGACACCGTCGCGGCGATCTCACCGTCCGCCCTGGTGAGGGTGTGCTCCACCCGATAGGTCTTGCCCTGCCCCCACTCCCACCGGCAGTCGACCTCGACCGTGTCGTTCGCGCGCAACTCCCGCAGATAGCGAACGTTCAGCTCGAGATTGACCGGCCCCATCCCCGCCGCGAGGAGGCCGGGCACCGAGACTCCCGCCTCGGTCACGCACGCGAACCGCGCGTGATCGGCGAATTGCTGATACGCCGAGCCGGTGACGTGCAGTTGCGGGTCGAGATCGGACACCCGAATCGGGATCCGAACCCGAAACGGCACAGTGGTTTCCGCCATGCCCGCGAGTGTGCCACCGGGGTCCGACACCTTCGCGGGTCGTCGCCGAGGGACCGGCGACTACGGCGTGCTCTTCAGCCCGATCGACGGGTCGATGAACTCGTTGGTGACGATCGCGTCGGCGGCGAGGCCGTCGGGAACCTCGACTCCGCGCTTGCGCAGGATCGGGGTGACGGCGCTGATCACCCGGTCGACGCGGGCGGTGTCGAAATCACCGAGGCTGCCGTCGGGGCCGTTGCCGACGATCTTCTGGGCGAGCTGGACTTTCACCGAGTCGGTGTTACCGCCCGCGGTCATCGGCGGACCGTCGGGAATCGTCTGGGCGATGCGCAGCAGCGCCGCGTTGACCGGTTCCGGATCGCTGATGTAGTCGATCTGGGCCTGCTGCAGCATCGGCACCAGCTTGCTCAGGCAGGGGCCGAGTTTTTCCCTGTCACCGGCGCGTACCGACCAGGCGTGCGGATAGATCTCATAGCCGGACTCGTGGACCAGCAACGACTTCACCGGCTTGAGCCACCCCTTCACGTCGTGTTCCCAGCGGTAGGGCTCGTTGGAGACGTAGCCCTGCTGCATCACTCGGCCGTGTTCGGCGACGAAGCGGCTCGGGGTGCCGTCGAAGGAGGCGTCGGCCTGGTCGGGTTTCACGTCGCCGTGGGCGATCAGGTAGTCCATGAACAGCTTGCCCTCGCTGTAGACGACGGGTGCGCCGGACGCGGGAACGTCCTTCCACGACGTGATCTGCGGGTAGGTCGCCGGATCGAACAGGACGATCTGCGGATTGACGTCGAGTGAGGCGAACACCCCGGTCACCGGGAATTTCGCCTGCGCCCGCACCGCGTCGTCGGTCGGGACGAAACCGAGGGTGATGCTCTGGTCCTGATACATCTGCGCGGGCACCGGCTGACCACCGAGGAACGGACCACCGAGGCGCACTTCGACATTCACCCCGGTGTCACCGAGCGGACCGGAGTACGCGCCCTTCTTCACATCGACCGTGCCGTTCGGCCCGACCAGCTGATACGCCGCCGCCCGCTCCGGCGTGGCGAACCAGTCCGTCTGAACGACCACGGTCGACGGGCAGACACCGGCGAGGACACCCTGCCCGGTGGGGCCGGGCACCGAGGTCGCACTGTTGCAGGCGGTCAGCACTGTGGCGCCGGCCAGCACGGCCGTGGCGAGGAGAGGTTTGCGCACCGGAAATCCTTCGGGGTCGAGCGAATGTGAGGGTGGGACAAGAGAAGTGGGCTACTTGCCGCGACGCAGTCCGTGCGCCCGGTCGACGCGCCCGGCCAGGAAGTCGAAGAACCAGAACAGGATCAGGCCGACCAGCGAGGACATCAGCAGCGCGGTGAGCAGTTCCTCGGTGGCGAGTTGCTGACGGTAGACATCGATCATCCGGCCGATGCCGGGCTCGCCCTGACGGAAGAAGAAGTCGGCCACGATGGAGCCGATGATGGCCATGCCGCCGGAGATCTTGAACCCGGAGATCATCGCCGGAAGCGCTGTGGGCAGTTGCAGTTTCAGCAACCGCTGCCACCGCGAGGCGCCGTGCAGGGTGAACAGGTCGTGCTCGGCGGGAGCCACCGATTTGAGCCCGAACAGCGTATTGGTGATCACCGGGAACAGCGCCACCATCACGCACACGATCACCCGGCTGGAGAACTCGTAGCCGAACCAGAACCCGAACAGCGGCACCACCGCGAGGATCGGGATCGTCTGCAGCACCACCGCGTACGGATACAGCGAGTATTCGGCCCAGCGCGCCTGGCTCATGACCACCGCGAAGCCGACGCCGAGCGCGATCGCGATCACCAGTCCCACGAGCGCGACCTGCACCGTCGACCACAGCGCGCTCAGGATCGTCGATCGCGCCAGCGGATCGAGCAGCCCCTTGACGATCACCTGTTCCGGCGCGGGCAGCAGGAACCGCGACTCCTCGGCCAGCAGTTGGTGGCTGACCAGCGACCAGAGCCCGAGGACTGCGACGAACACCAGGATCGGCGCGACGACACGCACCGGGGCGACCCGGAAAGGCCAGCGGTACTTCGGTTTCGCCGCCGATTCCGCGACGACTCCCCCGGGGAGGGCGACGGTGGTCATGCGGCGGCCTCCTGTCCACGCAGCGCGGCCGATACCTCGGCGCACAGGTGGGCGAATTCGGGGGTGTAGCGCAGCTCCGGGGTGCGCGGGAAGTCGAACGGGACCGGGATGTCGGCAGTCACCCGGCCCGGCCGGCCCGTGAGCACGACGACCCGAGTGGACAGGAACACCGCCTCTCCCACCGAGTGGGTGACGAACACTCCCGCGAACCCGTCGCGGCGGAACAGGGTGCCGACTTCCTCGTTCAGGCGCTGCCGGGTGATCTCGTCCAGCGCGCCGAACGGCTCGTCGAACAAGAACAGCTCCGGCTGCGACGTGAGGGCGCGCGCGATGGAGGCGCGCATCCGCATGCCGCCGGACAGCTGGGCGGGTTTGTGCTTCTCGAACCCGGCCAGTCCGACGCGTTCGATGGCGTCCGCGGCGGCGGCCCGACGGGTGGTCTTGTCGACGCCTTCCAGCTCGCCGGGCAGTTCCACGTTCTGCCGCACCGATCGCCATGGCAGCAGGGTGGATTCCTGGAAGACGTAGCCGAGGCGGCGGGTGCCGACACCGACCGTGCCCGTGGTGGGCTTCTCGAATCCGGCGGCCAGGCGGAGCAGGGTCGATTTGCCGCAGCCGGAGGGCCCGACCAGCGAGACGAATTCACCACTGCGAACAGCGATGTCGATGTCGGCGACGGCGGTGGTGCCGTTGTCGAAGGTCAACGTCACATTGTCGAAGGACAGGGCGGGGGCGGGCTCGTCGCGTTCAGCAGTCGTATACGAGTCCCGGCCCGATACTGCGGGGGCGGTGGAAACCGTGGCGCTCATGCACTATTTCTAGTGGCATACCATTGCCACCAGCGGTCAGCGCGATTACGTCCCTGTTTCGTATACGATCAGTTCGCAGTGCGGGTATCCGCCCGGGACACGATCTGGCCGCGCTTCACCACCAGCTGCCGGGTGGGCAGCTGGACCACCGCGGCGGCGGGCGTTTCGGCCTCCACCACGAACAGATCGGCGGGTGCGCCGACCGCGAGCCCGTAGTCGTCGAGGCCGAGAACCCTCGCGCCGCCATAGGTTCCCGCGGCCAGCGCGAGTTCGATCTCGGCATCGGCGACAAGGCGGTCACGGTAGGCGACGGTGTTCACGCGGCGCAGCATGTCGCCGTCGCCGTACGGCGTCCACAGGTCGCGAATGCCGTCGTTGCCCAGAGCCAGGGTGGCGCCCGCCTCGTGCATCACGCGGACGGGAACGACCGCCGCCTCACCGACCGCGCAGGTCACCATGGCGACACCTGCCTCGGCGAGCGCGTCGGCGATGCGGCGCTGTTCGTCGTCGGATCGCCCGCCCATCGCATAGGCGTGGCTGATGGTGACCCGGCCGGAAAGGCCGGTCGCCCTGGTGCGTTCGATGATCAGGTCGAACTCCCACACACCCATGGCACCGCCGTCGTGCAGGTGGATATCGACCTTGGCGCCGAATTTGTCGGCGAGATCGAAGATCACATCGAGTTGCCCGACCGGGTCGTTGTCGTAGCCCGCCGGATCGAGGCCGCCGACGACTTCGACACCATCGGCCAGCGCCGCGGCCATCAACGCGGCGGTGCCGGGACGCGTGATCAGCCCACCCTGCGGGAAGGCGACCAGTTCCACCTCGACCCGCCCCGCGTGCCGTTCGGCGGCGGCCCGCACCTGCTCGACGCCCCGCAACCCGATGCCGGGATCGATGTCGACGTGGCTGCGCACGAAGGAGGTGCCGTATCCGACCATGGCACCCAACAGATTCGCGGCGTATTCGGCATTCGGAATGCCGAGTTCGGCGCGGCGGCGTTCCCCGTTGGCGATGCGCCCGGCCAGCGTCCGACCTCCCGAGTTGGCCACCCATGGCGCGCTGTACAGGGTTTTGTCCAGATGACAGTGGGTGTCCACGAGGCCGGGCAGTACCAGCGCGCCGTTCAGCTCGATGATCTCGGCGCCGGGAGCGGTGAGGCCGGTGCCGATCGCGGCGATCCGGCCGTCGGCTAGGTGGAGGTCAGCGAGTTCCGGTGTGGTACCGGGTGTCCACGGTCGGCCACCGCGCAGGAGCAGGTCGGTCATCAGAAGTCCTTTCGGTCGCGGGTAGGGAGTCGTGCGATGAGCGGTCGTCGTAGGTCCCGGCGCACTGTCAGCCGGTGACCAACATGGCGGACCCGGCGCCGACCCCGAAGACGATCACCACGGTCCGGAACACGGCCGGGCGCAGACGATCGGCGAACTTCGCGCCGAGGACACCGCCGAACAGACAGGCCGGCGCGAGGATCGCGACGACGAGCCAGTCCACCGGCCCGAACAGTGCCACCGCCACCATGGCGGTGGTCGAAACACTCAGCGTGAGGACGCTTTTCAGGCCGTTGAGCAGTTGCGCGGAGGCATCGAGGCCGAGCGCGAGAGCGGTCAGCAGCACGATGCCCATGCCGCCGTTGAAGTAGGCGCCGTAGACGCTGCCGACGAAGACCCCGAGATAGAGGGTGATGCGCGAATCGGGCCGGCGGGCACCGAGAGTGCGCGAGAGCCAGGGTTGCGCGGCGAACACCGCGGTCGCCCCGAGGACCAGGAACGGCACCAGCGCGGCGAACACCTCGGGGGGTGCGGCGAGCAGTGCGAGCACACCGAGACCGGCACCGGCGACGCTGATCACGACCAGCCGCGGCAGCAGTGCGCGGTAGTCCTCGGCACGCTTGCGCAGGGCCGCCGCGCCGCCCAGGTAGCCCGGCCAGACCGCGACCGAGTTGGTGACCGTGGCGGTTACCGGGGGCAGGCCGAGTGCGAGTAGCGCGGGGAACGACAGCAGGCTGCCGCCGCCCGCGATGGCGTTGCAGAAGCCTGCGCCGAGTCCTGCGGCCAGCAGCAGGGCTAGATGCACGGGGTCCATGAAATCCTTCCGACAGAGCGTCGTGCGATCGTATACGACAGCGGACGAGGGGTCGCGCCGAGCGATGTCACCGGCAGAACACCCGCCCGAATGCCGTAGATTCGGAGCAATCCTTCGAAGACCGGGCGCCGGTTCGTAGCCGACCGGCGCGCGGCTCCGCCATTCGACCGTTGGGGGCGACGTGAGCAGCACCGTCCGACGCATGACACCGCAGCAGGTGTGCCGCGCGATCCGCGACGACATCATCCGTGGCGATTTCCGCCCCGGGCAGCGCCTCACCGAGGACACTCTGGCCGAGCGATACGGTGTCTCCCGCGTGCCGGTCCGGGAAGCATTGCGGACGCTCGAGGCCGAGGGATTCGCCTGGTCGCGCCCCTACGCGGGGACCTTCGTCGCCGAGCTCACCGAGGCGGAGGCGGCCGATCTGCTCGAGATCAGGGCACTGCTGGAACCGATGTGCGCCGGTAGGGCCGCCGTGCGCCGTTCGCCCGAACAGCTGGGACGACTCAAGGAACTCACCTCGCTCGGCCAGGAAGCGGTGCGCGACGGCAGACTCGGCGAACTCGCCCGGCTCAACAGCCGCTTCCACGAGGTGCTCGCCGAGGCGTCGGGCAGCGCGCTACTCAGCCAGCTCATCACCCAGCTGAGCTGGAAGATCGCCTGGGTGTACGCGGTCGAACTCCCGCGGCGCGCCGAGGATTCCTGGCGCGAGCACGAGGAGATCTGCGCGGCGCTGGAGGCACAGGATCCCGACCGGGCGAGCGCGGTGGTCGCCGAGCACATTGCCCACGCCACCTCGGCTTATCGCCTGCGACCACGTGCCGGCGCCGAGACTGCGCCCGAGCCCGTTCCCCCGCCGGTACCTACGCCCTGAGTACCGCGCCTGCGCGCCGATGGCGTAACACAGGCGCAGCAATCGCCGCCATCACCCGAAACCTCAGCGTCGTATACAAACGGTGTCCCGTACTGCGACTGGAGGTTTTCATGGTCGATCTGCTGCTGCGTCGCGCGTGTATCGCCGATGACGCCGACCCGGTCGATATCGCCGTCACCGAAGGCTTGATCACCGCGATCGGACCCGCCTTGCCCGGTAGCGCGGCGACCGAGATCGATTGCGCGACAAGGGTCGTCATTCCCGGGCTCGTCGAATCCCATGTGCACCTGGACAAGGCTCTGCTCGATCGCCGGCGCAGCGCGCCCGACGGCACCCTCGCGAGCGCGATCGAGGTGACCGGCGAACTCAAACGGGGGTTCACCGCCGACGGGGTTCGCGACCGCGCGCGCCGGATTCTCGATCAGGCGATCACCCACGGCACCACCGCACTTCGCGCACACCCGGATGTCGATCCGATCGTCGGACTACTCGGCGTCGAGGTGCTGTTGGGGCTGCGCGAGGAGTATCGCGACCTGATCGACCTCCAGATCGTCGCCTTTCCACAGGAGGGAATCCTGCGCGCACCCGGCACGCTGGAACTGCTCCGCGCAGCGCTGCGTCTGGGCGCCGATGTCATCGGCGGATGCTCCTACAACGAAGCCGACGTCGCCGACTGCCGCCGCCACGTGGACCTGGTCTTCGAACTGGCCGCCGAATTCGGCGTCCCCGTCGACATCCACGCCGACTTCGCCGACGACGCCACCGACCCCCGCTTCGCGATGGCCGACTACATCGCCGAGGCCACCCAGCGCTCCGGTCTGCGCGGCCGGGTCGCCCTCGGCCACGTCACCTCTTTGGCTGCCCGTCCCCCGCGCGAACGACAGGCGACCATGGCCCACCTCGCCCAGGCAGGCGTCGCCGTGGTTGCGCTGCCCGCCACCGACATGCACCTCGGCGGGCGAGGCGATCAGGCCGCGGTGCGCCGTGGCGTCGCACCGGTCCGTGAACTGTGGGCCGCCGGTGTGACAACCGCGTACTCCTCCAACAACATTCGCAATGCGTTCACCCCCTACGGCAACGCCGATCTCCTCGACATCGGCCTGTTCCTCGCCCAGACCGGGCATCTGTCCGGCGACACCGACCTGCGCCGCGTCCTCGACATGGCCACCACCGACGCGGCCGTGGTGCTCGGCATCGCCGAGCACCACGGTCTGCGCGTCGGCGCCCGAGCCGATCTGGTCGTCCTCGGCACACATCGCCTCGCCGACGCCCTGCTCGATCGCCCCGACCGCTGCTACGTCATCAAGGCAGGCCGAATCATCGCCCGCACCACACGCGTCACCGAAATCCTCGCCCCCGCTGTCCACGCACGCTGATCCGGCGCTCGACGGACCGACTTCGCCCGTGGGGCATCCGCTGCGTCGGCTCAGGCCGCGCTGTGGTTGCCGCGGTGGACGAGGGCGTCGATGCGCCGTTTGAAGGCATTGAATTCCGGTGTGGTGGAGTCGCGTTCGCCGGGCAGGTCGATCTCGACGATCTCGCGCACATGGCCCGCGTTGCCGTGGGCCGCACCACCGGCCATCACCACGACACGGTCGGCCAGGTAGACCGCCTCGTCGATGCTGTGGGTGACGAACACGACGGTCACCGCGGTCTCGTGGTGGATGCGTTTCAGCTCGGCCTGCATGTCCGTGCGGGTGAGGGCGTCGAGTGCGCCGAACGGCTCGTCCATCAGCAGCACCGCGGGACTGTTCGCCAGCACTCTGGCGATCGCCACGCGCTGCTGCATGCCACCGGAGAGCTGGTGCGGGAACGACTCGCGCACCCGGGACAGGCCGACGGTATCGAGCCATCGGTCGGTGATCTCACGGATGTCGGGCCGGGTCATTCTGGCCTGTTTCGGTCCGTAGGCGATGTTCTCGGCGACCGTGAGCCAGGGGAACAGCCCGTAGTCCTGGAACACCACACCGCGCTCGGGACCCGCCCCGCTCACCGGTTCGTCGGCGACGGTGACCGTTCCCTTGGAGCCTGCCTCCAAACCGGCGAGAATCCGCAGCAGCGTGGACTTTCCGCAGCCGCTGGCGCCGACCACGCAGACGAATTCACCTGCCGCGATGTCGAGTTCGACGCCGTCGACGGCGAATCCGGCCGCACCGGCATATCGCTTACCGAGCCCGTCGACGACGATACGCGCGGGGCGCTGCGGGCGGCGGCGGGTGGAGTAGATCTTCATGAGGGTCCTGTCTGCTCGATCACGGTAGGAGCGGCCTACGGCCCGCCAACAGCCTCACCAGCAGCATCAGCAACCGGTCGGCGGCGAATCCGGCCAATCCGATCACGATCATCACCGCGATAATCAGGTCGGTGCGTGACTGTTCTCTGGCCTGGGTGATCAACGCCCCCAAGCCGATTCGGATACCGACCGTCTCGCCGACGACGAGGATCACCCACGACAGGCCGAGCGCGATCCGCAGACCGGAGACGATGCTCGGCACGGCGGCGGGCAGCACCACCTTGTACAGCGTGTGCGCGGGTCGGGTGCCCAGCATCGCGGCGGCCTCGAGCAGCCGGTCCGGTACCGCCCGCACCCCGGCGATCGTGTTCAGCAGGATCGAGAACACCGCGGCGAGGAACACCAGGAAGATCGTGGAGCGGTCACCGAAGCCGATGATCAGCAGTGACAGCGGCGCCCACGCGGTCACCGGGATCGGGCGGACCAGGTTGACGGTCGGTTCGAGCATCCGGTAGACCAGCCGGGAGCGACCCATCACGATGCCGAGCGGGATCGCGACGGCGGCCGCGAACAAGAACCCCTGCACCACCCGCAGCGTGCTCGCGTACAGGTGCAACCACAGGGTGCCGCTGTAGGTGTCGCCGATGACGCCGCCGAACGCGAGGTCGGCCAGGCGCCGCGCCACCTCGTACGGTTTCGGCAGGAATTGCATCTGGATACCGAACGGCAGCGTCCACGCGCCGTCGACACCACGATCCCACAGCAGCCCGAGCAGCAGCGGGACCGGCAGGGCCCACAGCACTGTCAGCACCCGGTCGGGAAGTCGCCGTCGACGCGCGGGCGGCGCCTCGGTGGTGCGGACGACCGGTGGTGCGTCGAGCGCTGTCATCGCCCGATACCCGCGGGGGTCAGGAACCCGGTGTCGAACACCTTCGCCATATCGGGTGCCTTGGACAGCTGGTCGAAGGCCCGCATCTGCTCGGCGAGGGCGACCACCCGGCCGCGATACTCGTCATCGAGTTCCCACCGCAACCAGACGTTCTTCGTCGCGGTGTCGACGATGGTGCGGTCGAGGCCGAAGGTGTCGACGAGCCCGTCGACCCAGGCGGTGTGATCGCCCTTCATGTACTCGATCGCCTGGACGAAACTGCGCACGGTCTGCTGTACCCGGTCGCGATCCTGGTCGATCAGCGCGCCCCTGGTACCGAAGACGATGTTCACCGCGCCGATCGCGGTGTCGTACGGCGAGACGATCGGATGCGCGCCGACCCCCATGACGATCGACGGTGCGGTCTCGGCGCTCAGGAACGCGTCGATCTGGCCGGATTTGTAGGCGTTGGCCATGTCCGAGTAGGAAAGGTTGACCAACTGCACGTCGGTGGCCGGGTCGAGGCCGTGCGCGGTCAAGGTGAGCCGCAGCAGGATCTCCTGCGACGAGCCCTGCGGGAATCCGATCTTCTTGCCGCGCAGCCCGTTCACCGTGGTGATCTCCGGCTTGCCGACGAACGCCGACCCGCCGTCAGCGGCCGAGGCGACGATCTTCACATCCTGACCCGCGGCACTGCCCGCCAGGATCGACGGCGCGCCGAGCACTCCGAAATCGATGGCACCCGAGGCGATCGCGTTCTTGATATCGGGTGAATTCTCGAACAGCACGATCTCGTAGGTCGTGCCCGCGGGGGCGAAACGCTGCATGAAGTAGGGCGCGTAGAGATGCGGCTGCCCCCGCAGGGTGCCGATTCGCACCGATGCCGGGTCGCTGCCGCCGCCCGGTGTCGATACGCAGGCGGTCAGGCCCGTGACGATGAGCAAGGCCGCGATCACGGCCGAGAGCACCCGGCGCAGTGGGCGATTCATCGGTGCAGCGGTGGCGGTCCACGGCATGTCGGAGGCAGGCATTGCGGGTCCATTTCTCATAGGTTCGCCAATCGGGCGGCGCACTGGGTAGCGAGGACGATGAGGGCGCGGTCGGAGTTCGCGGCGCCGATCAGGCACAGCCCGGCGGGCAGGCTGCGGCGGTTCGGCAGCGGCAGCGTGACGGCGGGCAGGCCGGCGATCGACGCCAGGCAGGTCAGCCGCAGAGTCGCGTGGCGGACGGCGTCGCGCGTACGCCGGTCAGCCGCTCGCGGCGGTGGCGGTCCCGCCGTGGTCGGCAGCACCAGCACCCGGTCGCCGAGGATGTCGCGGATCCGCGCAGCGGCCTCGGCGACGACTGTCCGCGCGGCCGCGGCCTCCTCGGCGGTCACCGTTGCGGCCCAGGCGAATCGCTCGCGCACGTCGGGTTCGAGCGCGTCGGGATGCGCGGTCAGCCAGTCACCGTGCCCTGCCCATGCTTCGAACGCCTGCACCGCGCGAAACGCGGAGAACCAGCGATCGAGGTCGGCCCGCAGGGTGATCCGTCGAGCGCCGAGTTCTTCGGAGGCCCGCGCACACTGCTCGGCGATCTCGGGCTCCGCCGCCGCACACAACGTTGGATCGACGACCAGGTACGTGTTCGAGAACCCGGACCCGTCTGACCGGGGTACAGCAGGATGGGCGAACACGCTGTCGGCCACCGCGAGCAGGGTCGCGGCGTCGCGGGTGAGCCATCCGATGGTGTCGAACGACGGGGCCAGCGGGAGGAGGCCGGTGGTATCGAGACCGGCGTGCGTAGTCCTGATGCCCCAGAGTCCTTGGTACGAGCCGGGAACCCGGATCGAGCCCGCGGTGTCGGTGCCGAGGCCGATCGATACCTCGCCGCGGGCGACCGCGACGGCGGGGCCGCTCGATGAACCACCCGGAACTCGCTGTGGTGCAACCGGATTGACCGGCATGCCGGTGCGCCCGTTGGCGCCGGTGATGCTATAGGCGAACTCGTCGGTCCTGGCGATGCCGGTGACGGTGGCGCCCGCCGCGAGCAGGTCGGCGACGACCGCGGCGTGGCGGGACTCGGGAGTGCGCTCGGCGAGAAAGTCCTCCACACCTGCGCCGAGCGGGTGGCCGGCGACAGCGAACAGGTCTTTCACGGCCACCGTGTGCCCGGTGAGCGGGCCGGTCGAAGTCGCCCCCACCAACGGCGAACCGAGCTCGCGCCACACCGTGGTGTCCACGCCGCAGCGCGCTCCCGCGCCGAACCGAGTCGCCGTCTCCCGCGCCGTCGCGGTCACCGCGCCCGCTCCAGGATGAAGCGGGCCAGATCGGTACCGGTGGTATGCGCGAAGTCGGCGACACGGATCTTGCCGTGTACCCCGCGGGTCAGATCGACGGCTTGCGAGATGGTGAAGTCGGCTGCGGCACTGAGGTAGAGGTAGGCGCTGCGCGGATCGGTGTCGAACAGCGCGCCGAGCAGGTCGACGGCGTTGCCCACGCACAGCGACAGCGCGGTGTCCAGATCGGGATCGAGCCCGGTCGGGATGACGAGTCCGTGGCCTGCGGCGAACGGCCCTGTACCCGACCCGATGTCGGTGACCTGTTCGGCCGCAACGACGTCGAGGGTCACGGTCGCCCGCAGCGGCGCCTCCAGGGCGGTGAGCGCCACCTCTCCGTCGCCCTGCGCGAAATGCGGATCGCCGACATAGAACAGCGCGTCGGGCACCTGCACCGGCAGGAACAAGGTAGCGCCCGGAGTGAGCAGTGTGACGTCGATATTGCCGCCGTGCGCGCCCGGTGGCACGGAGTGCGCCCGGTCCTCGGTGTCGGTGGCCACGCCCATGATGCCGAGGAACGGGGCGAGCGGGAAGCGCGCCCGGTGCGGGCTGCCCGGCCGGATCGGCATGGTGCCGAACCACTCGTCGTCGCGCCCGGTCACCGTACAGAACTGACCGTACGAACCGTCGTGTGGTGTCCCGGCCAGCATGCCGCGGCCGTGCCGGGTCGAGATGACGCCGTAGGGCGCGCGCATGGCGAGGTGCTCGATCCGCACGGCGAGGAGATCGCCGGGCTCGGCGCCGTCGACGGCGATCGGACCGGTCACGATATGTGGGCCTGCTCCGTCCTCGCGGACGCGCCGGGAGACCACCTCGACGGTGTCGTCGAGTATCTGATCGCGGGCCACGCCGTGCCCGCGGAAGTAGGCGACCGGGTCCGAGCCCTGATCGTCGAGGATGCCCTCATGACTGATGGTGTCGATGACCACCCGCGTCCCCGGCGCGACGGTGGTGACCGGCGTATCGCCGCGTCGCGGCAGCCTGCCCCACAGCACCCGATCCGGATCGGCGGGGATATAGGTGGTCTCCGGTGTGATGCCGCTGCCCTGCTGCAGCACCGGGAAAGCGGCGGCGATCTGGTCCCCGGCCAACGACGTCACAGTGGGTCCTCCGGTCTCCGCGACACTCGGTCGAACATTGGTCCGACCATCTGATGCGATAACGGTATTCCACTATCAACAGCCCTGCTACCGGGAGAAACGTGCGTAACCGAGGCTTTACACCCCGGCAATATCGGGCCATTTGGCACCATTCTTATATGATTGGCCGGACCAATCAGTAGGTGTCGAGAGGAGTTCGATGGCCGTCCCGCCGATCCCCCCGCTGCGCCGCCGCACCGGCAGCGTCAGCGCCGAAGTCGCCGCTCACCTGGAGCGGCTGATCATCGACGGCGCGCTGCGCGCGGGCGATCGCCTGCCGCCCGAACGCGAGCTCGCGACGCAGCTGAACGTGTCGCGGTCCTCGCTTCGCGAAGCCATGTTCGAGCTGGAATCCAAGAAGCTGGTCGACCGCAGGCAGGGCCGTGGCAGCACCGTCACCGATCTGCCCCGCGGCGCCGCCGAACTGCACGGCAGCCTCGCCGACCTCGACACCGAACTCGCCTACGCGACCGAACTGCGCGACCTGGTCGAACCCCGCATCGCCCAGCTCGCCGCCCTGCGCGCCGTCGAATCGAATCTGCTGTCGCTGCACGAGATCATCGACCGCTCCGACGAAACCCTCGGCCCGGCGGAATCGATGGCCCTCGACATCGAATTCCACACGCTCCTGGCACATTCGGCCCAGAACCCGCTCCTGGTCACCCTCTGCACGATGACCACGGAATGGACCCGCCACACCCGAGTCCTCTCCCACCGCACTCCGCTCGGCCGCCGCGTCTCCGTCCACGGTCACACCCAGATCCTGCGCGCCGTGGACCACCGAGACGGCCCCGCCGCCGCTGCCGCCATGGAACAACACCTGCGCGAGGTCCGCGAGATCAGCACCCGCTAGCGACCCACATGACCTGGGGAGCAGAACCTTTCCACGCTGCCGCCTACCCCACAGCGGTGGTGAAGACCTCCAAGGCACGATCGTCGAACAGCACGAACCGCACCTGCGTCACGTGTGTCTCGGCCGCGCGGACCGTCTCGACCGCGATCCGCGCGCCGTCATCCATCGGCCAGCCGAAGATACCGGTGGAGATCGCCGGGAACGCGACGGTTGCCGCTCCCAGCTCGTCTGCCACGCGCAGGGATTCGCGATAGCAGGAGGCGAGCAGCTCGGAGCGGTCCTCGGTGGCCGACCACACGGGGCCGACCGTGTGGATCACCCAGCGGGCGGGGAGCAGGCCCGCGGTGGTCGCCACCGCCTGGCCGGTACGCAGGCCTTTGCCGTAGTGCGAGGCGCGCAGGTCGCGACATTCCGACAGGATCTGCGGACCGCCCTTGCGGTGGATCGCCCCGTCGACGCCACCGCCGCCGAGCAGCGAGGAATTCGCGGCGTTGACCACCGCGTCCACCTGCTGCTCGGTGATGTCGCCCCGGACCGTCTCGATTCGCGTCATGATCCTCATTCTGCCGGGGCGTCGACCTCGTCCACGGGTACGGTCGAGTGAGCAGGCATGGTCGGTCCGTCCGAGGCGAGGAGAACCACGCATGGCCATACCCACCGGTGACATCGTCGCGACGCCCGACGGGCGGGACCTGGTGATCACCAGGTCGCTGGGGTTGCCGATCGAGGAGGTGTGGGCACGGTTGACCGATCCGCATCTGACCTCGGGGTGGTACGGCACCTGGGAGGGCGAGTCGGGGACCGGCAACACCATCCGGGTGCAGATGCGCTTCGAGGAGGGTGAACCGTGGTCGGCGATGCGCATCGACGACTGCACCCCACCGATCCACCTCGGCGTCTCCTCGACCGACCAGATCGGCCTGTGGCGGCTCGAGGTGACGTTGCTCGACACCGGCGCGGCCACCGAACTGCGCCTGGTCCACCATCTGACGTCGGAATATCAGCTGGCGGAGATCCCGCAGATCGGTCCGGGGTGGGAGTACTACGCGGACATGTTCGTCGCGGCCTGCACGCACACCGAACGACCGGATTTCGCCGACTACTACCCGTCGATGTCGGGCTACTACCAGCAGCGGGCGTCCTAGCCGAAACGTGAACCGCCCCGGCCGAATTCACGACCGGGGCGGGTTCGACGGAAAACGATCTACTCGTCGTCGAGTTCCGCGGCGACCTCGTCGGAGATGTCGACGTTGGTGTACACGTTCTGCACATCGTCGCTGTCTTCGAGCGCGTCGACCAGCTTGAACACCTTGCGCGCACCGTCGGCGTCGACCGCGACCGACACCGACGCCTGGAAACCGGACTCGGCGGAGTCGTAGTCGATGTTCGCGGCCTGCAGGGCCGAGCGCACCGCGATCAGATCGCCGGGCTCGGAGATGATCTCGAAGACGTCGCCGTGGTCGTTGACGTCTTCGGCGCCCGCGTCGAGCACCGTCTCGAGGACGTCGTCCTCGGACAGGCCGTTCTTCTCGAGCGTCACCACGCCCTTGCGGGCGAACAGGTACGACACCGAACCCGGGTCGGCCATGTTGCCGCCGTTGCGGGTCATCGCCAGCCGGACCTCGCCCGCGGCGCGGTTGCGGTTGTCGGTGAGGCACTCGATCAGCACGGCCACACCGTTGGGCCCGTAGCCCTCGTACATGATCGTCTGCCAGTCGGCGCCGCCGGCCTCTTCACCACCACCGCGCTTGCGGGCGCGCTCGATGTTGTCGTTGGGGACCGATGTCTTCTTCGCCTTCTGGATGGCGTCGAACAGCGTCGGATTGCCCGCAGGGTCACTACCACCAGTGCGGGCCGCCACCTCGATGTTCTTGATCAGCTTGGCGAAGAGTTTGCCGCGCTTGGCGTCGATTCCCGCCTTCTTGTGCTTGGTGGTGGCCCATTTGGAGTGGCCGCTCATGCCCTACTTCCTTCAAGTCGGTTGCGCGTCTGCCCGGGCGGACAAGCTCGATCCAGCCTACTCACCGTCCACCACGCCCGCCGACGCGGGCTTTATCGCGCAGCCCGAACCAGGTCGACGAACAGTTCGTGCACCCGCAGATCGCCGGTCACCTCGGGATGGAAGGAGGTCGCCACCACGTTGCCCTGCCTGGCAGCGACGATGCGGCCCTCGGCGGGGCCGTGCGGCACCCGCGCCAGCACCTCGACGCCGTCGCCCACCCGCTCCACCCACGGCGCGCGAATGAACACCGCGCGCACGGGCGTGTCGAGGCCGGTGAAGTCCAGGTCGGTCTCGAAGGAATCGACCTGCCGGCCGAACGCGTTGCGCCGCACCGTCATATCGATGCCGGACAGGTGCTGGGCGTCGGCCCTGGTGTCGAGGACCTCCGAGGCGAGCAGGATCATGCCCGCGCACGACCCGAACGCGGGCAGCCCGTCGCGCAGCCGCGCCCGCAACGGTTCCAGCAGGTCGAACGCCTGCAACAGCTTGGAGATCGCGGTCGACTCGCCACCGGGCAGCACCAGCCCGTCGACCGCGGCCAGCTCCGCCTCGCGCCGCACCAGCACCGGATCGGCCCCGCAGTGCTCCAGCGCGGCAACGTGTTCACGCACGTCACCCTGGAGCGCGAGGACACCGATGGTGGGCCGGGTGGGGGTCGAGGTTGCGTTCACAGCCGTTGAGCTTACGAGCGCGCCCGATGTGGGCCCGCTCACGCTCACTTCTGGCGCGGCGTGCGGATCAGTCCTTCCTGGACGACAGCGGCGACCAGGTTGCCCTCGCGGTCCCAGATCTTGCCGCCGGTCAGCGCGCGACCGAAACCGGCCGAGGGTGAGGACTGGTCGTAGAGCAGCCATTCGTCGGCACGGAACGGGCGCAGGAACCACATGGCGTGGTCGAGCGACGCGTTCTGGGTCGGTTCGTCGGGGTGGATCACCTTCGACGAGCCGAGCAGCGTCATATCGCTCATGTAGGCCAGCGTGCAGACGTGGAACATCGGGTCGTCGGGCAGCGGGTGCCGGTACCGAAACCACACCTGCTGGGGGGAGACCGCGCCGTCTCGCGCGACGACCTGATCCTGTGGGACCGTGCGGATGTCCCAGTGCTCCCATTCACGCATGGCCCACAGCCGCTCGGGGGTCATGGTCACGCTGGCGTCGGGCAGGTCGTCGGGACCGTCGACCGAGGGCATCACGTCCTGGTGTTCGGGCCCTTCGTCACCGTGATGGAACGAGGCCGACATCGTGAATATCGCCTGTCCGTCCTGCACGCCGGTGACCCGCCGCGTGCAGAACGACCGGCCGTCGCGGATGCGTTCCACCAGGTAGACGGTGGGTTCCTCCGGATTGCCCGGTCGCAGGAAGTAGCCGTGCAGAGAATGCACCTGGAAGCTGCGATCGACGGTACGGACCGCCGAGACCAGCGCCTGCCCGGCCACCTGACCGCCGAAGGTGCGCGGTAGCTGAGACTCCGTGGAAGCACCGCGGAAGATGTCGCGCTCCAGTCGCTCGATCGCGAGCGCCTCTTCGATTGTCGCCATGCGCTCGAGATTATCGCCTTGCCGACCGGGCGGTATGTCCGGCTCTGCACAGCGGCCCGGAATTTGCTGAGATGGTCCGGTGCCGACGTTCACTCCCACCTCTCCCGCCGCCCTCGCCCGGCTCGTCGCCGACCGGCTCGTCGAGCTGCCGGGGCGACGGGTGCTCGCGGTCGACGGCGCCGACGCGGCCGCCCCGGTGGAACTGGGCCGCCGGATCGTGGACACGCTCACCGACCGGGGGCGATCGGCGGCGGTGGTGTCGGTGCACGACTTCGTGCGACCCGCGTCGCTCCGCATGGAATACGGGCGCGATGACGAATGGTCTTATCGCACAGCATGGTTCGACTACGAGGCCATGCGCCGCGAGATCCTCGACGTGCTCCGCACCGAAGGGCGCTGGTTGCCCGCGCTGTGGGACGAGGAGCGGGACAGGTCGGCGCGGGCGGCGATTCGGGCCGCGCAGGCCGATCTGGTGCTGGTGCTCGCGGGGCCGATGCTGCTCGGTCGCGGTCTGGATTTCGATCTCGCGATCCGCCTGGAACTGAGTGAGCAGGCGGCGCTGCGGCGCACCCCCGCCGAGCAGCGATGGACGCTGCCCGCTGTGCGCGATCACACTGCCGACAATCCCGAGGAAGCGACCTGGACCGTTCGCTGGGATCACCCCGACCGGGCGGCACTTCGCCGCTGACAGCACGGGAGCCGAAACAGCCCGGATACGCGAAAGCCCCGTCCGACAGACGAACGGGGCTCGAGCGACGACGATCAGGCGCAGGCGACCGAGGTCTGACCCAGGTTGGTCAGCATGCCGCAGGCCCACGACTTCTGGACCTTCCACTTGCCCGCTTCGGCCACGAACGGCACGTCGACGACATTGGTCTGGCCGTTGACGGTGAAGTTGGCCTTGGCGTTGACGCTGTCACCGAAGGAGGTCACCTCGGTGACCTGGACCTGGACGTTGTTGTCCTGGACGGCCTGTGCCAGGCGGTTCGGCAGCTCGGGGTCGGCCTCGATGCCCTGCACGAAGTCCAGCTTCTGGTCGTTGGGGACCGCCGGATCCAGTGCGGTGGTGAGCTGCGCGTTGAGCTGTTCGACCGTCGGCACCGCCGGCAGGTCCGCGGTTGCCGAACCCTGAGCCTTGGCACTGGTGGTGGTCTTGGGCGCGGGCTTGTCGCCCTTGTCGTCACTGCACGCACTCAGGCCGAGCGCGGCGACCACAGCCAATCCTGCGATCGCGACTCGTCCGGTCCTACGAAACTTCATCCACTCGTCCTTACGTCGGGTCGGAATCTCGCCCTCTGGGCGACGGCGGAGGACCGGCGCCACACAGCGCAGGCCTCGATGCCACGGCGAGGACGCTACCCAGTGATGTTGAGGAAACTCTGAGACACAGACAACCGGGGGCTGTGAGCTGCGCCCGATTGTGATGCACCCCAGCGTCACCCGGCGCGCAGACCCACCACCGCCTCGACCAGCCGCGCATGGGTCGGCGCGTCCGCTGCCGCGATGAGCCCGTGTGGCGCGGTGTGCAGCGGTTGCCCGGCGAGACCGGTAACCACGCAGCCAGCCGCCTGACACACCGCGATCGCGCTGCTGAAATGCACGCTGTCGCGGAGATCGCCGCCGGTGATGTAGGCGGCGCGACGCCCGGCCGCCACCCAGACAAGGGCTAACGAGGTCGATAGGACCCGCGGATGGAACTCTCCCGCAAAGCCTTCGGCGTCGAAGAGCCGCGCCGGGGTCGACCAGGGGAACGGGTGGTCGAGGTCGACATCGACGAGATGGCTTCCCGAGTGCGGGCGCAACGGCTCGTCGCGGCCCTCGGTGCGCAGGAACGCGCCCTGCCCCGCCGTCCAGAACACTTCGTCGGCGAACGGGTCGGCGGTCGCCGCCACTGTCACGGCATCGCCGTCGCGCAGCGCGACGTTGACCGCCACGAACGCGGTGTCGACGGCGAAATTCCTGGTGCCACAGAGTGGATCGACAAACCACGTCCGATCGCTGCGGGCAGAGCCGGTGACGCCCGATTCCTCGGCGACGAACCGGTCGCCCGGACATTCGGTCGCGAGGACGTCGAGGATGGCTTTCTCGGCCGCGATATCGGCCTGCGTGGCGAAATCGTCGCCCTGTTTGGCGTAGCGAGTGAGCGGGCCGTGGAAGGCCGACCGGATCACCGCCGAAGCGACTTCTGTTGCGTGGATTGCGATTTCACTATCTGAGTGGTGCACCGTCTCCAGGCTACGGACCGTGTCGCCGCCCGGCAGGCGAACAGCGGTCTGATCGGCCCGGACACGCAGCGCGCACGGCCCGAGCCAACGCGGAGGTACGCCTATCGGGCCAGGTACACGGCGAGCCCGAGTCCGCCGATACCGACGGTCACCCGCAACACACTCGGCGGAATCACTTTCACCACCGGCGGACCACACCAGCCACCTGCCAGCGCACCCGCGCCGAGGGCCAGCGCCGCGCCCCAGTGCACCGGTCCGAAGGCCGCGAAGCCGACCGCGGCGACGAGGTTCGCGATGCCGAGCAGGAAGCTCTTGAGAATCGACGCGCTCCAGATGGATTCGGCGGTGCACAGCATCATCATCGACAGGTAGATCACGCCCGCGCCCGCGCCGAAGTACCCGCCGTACACGGAGGTGAGCAGGATGCCGACCGGCACGATCCAGGGCGCGCTGAGCTCGCCGATATGGTGGCGCACCAGTGGTTGCACCAACAGCGCGATCGACGCCATCGCCACCAGGAACGGCACGACCACCTCGAACGCGCCGTCCGGAGCGACCAGCAGCGCGAGCGCGCCGAGCAGCCCGCCCACGGCCGCCAGCACTGCCCAGCGCACCAGCGTGGGCCCTCGGCCGACGAGTTCGCGCCCGGAATTCGCGGTCGCCCCGACACCGACGGCGACCATGGCGACCGTGTTGGTGACATTGGCCGCGACGGGCGGCAGACCGGCGGCCAGCAGCGCCGGATAGGAGACGATCGAGGCCATCCCGGTGACGAAACCGATCAAGCCGGTGAAGAATCCCGCGACGACCAGCAAGGAGAAGTCGAGCGCGGTCACGGACCGACTGTACGGTATGCCCAGTTGGCAGCAATTCCTGGGCCAACCGATACCGAGCCCACATCGCCCACCTGCGCCGGGATCACTCCGACGCGCCGAAGGCCGTGCCAGGATGTCGGAGTGCAGATGACGACTTTCGAGCCGGGCGAACCACCCGTTCGACGTAACCGGCTGGACTCCAACACCGTTGCCCGCCTCGACGACGTCACCACCTTCGCCCAGCTGCTCGACGCGTTAGAGCTGGTCCGCATGGATCATCCCGATGCCAGGATCCTCTGCACGCTCGACGATCTCGGCCAGTGCGCCTACACGAGCATGCACGCCACGCTCGGACTCGTCGAAGGCGAGGGCGGGGTCGTCCACGACGACCCGGACGACCCCGCCGCCACCCACCACGCCGAGAACGCCACGGTCTCGCGCATCGCCGCGCTGCTGGACAACCCGTCCACCCGCGTTCCGTGGGACGCGCTGCGCGACACCCGCAACGCGTCCGAGGACGAACTCGCCGCGCTCGTCGCCGCCAACCGTTCCCCCGACCGCGTGGTCGACGACGTCGTGCTGATCCAGCGGGTCCCGGTGGACCGTGACGACCTCGCCATCGCCGGTATCCCCAACGGGTACTTCGCCGACGACTGGAGCACCTACGACAACCACACCGTCATCCGCCGCATGGCCACCCACGGCTACCGCCACATCGCCATCGGCGCTTCCCTGCTCGCCTTCGCCCGCCCCACCGCCCCCACCCCCGAGCAAGCCGCCGCCCTGGTCACCGACCTGACCCACCTCTACGGCTCCCCCACCGCCATCGCCTGGCACGAGCTGGCCGTTCTGCTGCCCACCCAGCGCCAGCTCATCCTCGGCTACGCCGAGAACTTCGCCGACGCCCTCACCACCGATACCGAAGGCGCGGCGGGCCAGCCGTAGGCCGCGGCCCCTGGTAGCGCTATCGCGCCGGATCGGGTGTCGACGGCTGCCACGCGCGAGCGGTAGCCGCCGGGGCGACCGTCACGCTCGACCACACCGCCCAGGCCAGCCACACCATGCCGAATCCGGCCGCGATGTGTCCGACGCGCACCAGCGTCGCCGGGAGCAGGAAGGTGAGGCAGAGCACGGACAGGCCCGCGGTGTAGAGGATGGCCGCGCCGCGCGGGACCGCCGCGCTACGCAGCAGCGCTGTGCCGAACAGCAACGTTCCACTCAGCGCGAGGACCGCGGTGGCGAGGAAAGCGAATTCGGCCGGGCTGGTGAGCAATTCGTCGACCACCGGCTTGTCCAGATACACCAGCACGAAGTTCATGGCGAAGGCGATACCCGCGAAATAGCCGAAGCCGAGGAATTGCACGACGAAGGCGAGTGCGCCGAAGCGGCCGAGACGCTGGTGCAGCAGCGCGTACAACGCCACCAGCAGTCCGATCCCGAAGGGGACGGCCGCCCCGTTGAGAACCTGGGTGAGCGGTATCTTGCCCGCGGCGATCAGTTCGATCGCGCCCGCCGCCGCGATCGCTCCGCCGCAGACGAAGCCGGAGATGCCGCCCAGTCGCAGTAGTGCTCGTGTGTCCATGTCGAAATCCCTTCTCGATGTCGAGTTCGACGGTAGGAATCCGGTGGTCACGGCGGTAAGTGCCGGGCGACCCATGACTTTCGGCCAAAATTGCCCCGCGACCGTGGCCGTGCGACGAATCCGGCCATACGCTCAGCGAATGCATCGACCGCGCGCACTGACCTGGGTGGCGTGCTTCCTCTATGTCTCCGTGCTGGTCGCCGGGCTCGCCGTCGCCTCGACCGGGCCTGTCGACCCTGCCCGGTCCAGCGCGTTCGCCGGGGCCCTCCTGCTCGCGGGAGGGCTCGAGATCGCCGCAGGGAGGTTCACTGGGTCCAGGACCCTCGCGATCGCCGGGCTGGTCGTCCGCGCCGTCCTGTACACGGTGATCACCGTGCTCGACAGCAGCGGCAATGCGAAGGTCCTGTTCGTCTTGCTGCCGCTCACTGCCTATTTCACCGTCGGACACCGGGTCGCCTACACACTCGCCGGTGGCGGTCTACTCCTCGCCGGGATCATCGTCCTCGGGCGACCGGCGCTGCGAACGAATCCCGAAGCGCTCTCGGATCTGCTGATGTTCACGATCGGCGTTGTTTTCGCCCTCGCGATCGCGGTGATCGCCGAACGCGAGGAAACCGGGCGGCGGCGCGCGGAAACACTGCTCACCGAACTGTCCGACGCGCACGCCCGGCTCCGGGAATACGCCGACCAGGCAGTCTCCCTCGCCACCGTCGCCGAACGAACCCGGGTGGCCCGCGATATCCATGACAGCGTCGGCCACCATCTCGTGGTTACCGCGATCCAGCTGGAGAAATCGGCCGCCTACCGGTCGTTGGACACCGATATCGCCGACCGGGCGCTCGCCGAGGGGCGTCATTCCACGCGCCTGGCGCTCGACGAGGTACGGCGCGCGGTCGGCACCCTGCGCGCCGACGACACACAGTTCACCCTCGCCACCGCGTTGCGAGCGCTCGCGATCCGGCTCGACGACACCGGCTTCGCTGTGTCCCTCGACCTCACCGGCACCGAGGACACCGTCGGCGAGCCCGTCCGCCTCGCCCTGTATCTCGCCGCGCAGGAAGCACTCACCAACGCGCGCCGCCATTCCGGCGCCACCGCGGTGGCGGTCCGGGTCGACCTGACACCGGCCACCGGTGTCCTCGACATCGCCGACAACGGAACAGGTTTCGCGCCGGGCACGGTCGAGGGGCAGGGGCTCACCGGAATGCGTGAACGGCTCGATCTGGTCGACGGCGAGGTGCGAATCACCTCCAGCACCACAGGAACTCGTCTGCTCGTCACGATCCCGGTGGTTGCGCGATGATCGGACACGATGCCGGTATTCCTGCGCCGAAGGTCCGCGTGCTGATCGCCGACGATGAGCGTCTCGTCCGCGAAGGGATCGCCGCGCTGCTCGCCTTGCAGTCCGGTATCGACGTAGTCGGCACGGCCGAAAGTGGCGCCGAGGCAGTCGAATCGACTGGCTCGCTGACACCTGATGTGGTCCTGATGGACGTGCGGATGCCCGGAATGGACGGCGTCGAGGCAGCCGCTCTCGTGCGCGGCCGGGCGACGGTGCTGATGCTCACCACCTTCGACGACGACGGCTACATCGTCGCGGCCCTGCGCGCGGGCGCCTCCGGATACCTGCTCAAAGACCTCCCCGCCGCCGAACTCGCCCAGGCGATCCGCCTCGCGCACGCCGGCGTAGACCAGTACTCCGCCGCCGTCACGGCGCGCCTGGCCGCCATGGTCCGATCCCGCACACCACGCCCCACCGTCGAGCTCACCGGTCGCGAAACCGAGGTCCTGCGTCTGCTCGCCACCGGCGCCGCCAACCGCGAGATCGCCCGGTCCCTCTACCTGAGCGAGGGCACCGTCAAGAACCACATCTCGAGCATCCTGAACCGTCTCGGCGTGCGTGACCGCACCCAGGCCGCCATCTACGCACACGAGCAGGGCCTCCTCTGAAACGCCCGCGCCCGGGTTCAGGTCAGGGCGTTCACCATGCGCGCGGCGAGCACCCGGGTTCGGTCGAACGGCGCCGCGCTCACGGCGGGCGTGCCGATCACCGAGCGCAGCGCGCCGAGGCCGATCAGCAGGGCGCCGATCAGCTCCGCGCGTAGTTCCGCGTCGGGTCCGTCGAGCCGGTCGGCGAATTCACGCAGGTAGCCGTCGCAGAGTTGGGCGCGCAATTGATCGCGCACATCGTCGTGACCGGCCGATCGGAGCATGGCCAGGAGCGGGTGTTCGCCGCCGTAGCGCGACCAGTCCTGGTACACGACATCGTGGAGCAGGGCGTCGGCGATGCTGACGACCGGGCGGTGCGGATCGGCGGCCACTCCGGTGGGGATCTCCAGGTGCATCGCCTCGGCGTAGAGCGCCTTCTTGGAACCGAAGTAGCGCGACACCAAGGCGGGATCGACCCCGACCTCGGCGGCGATCTCGCGCAGTCCGGTGCCGTCGAAACCCTGCGCCGCGAAGCGGATTCGTGCGGCGTCGAGCAGCGCGGCGCGGGTGGCCGCGCGGTCACGGCGACGGGGTTCGGCTTTCGGTTCCATGAAGTCATGCTAAGTCATCAGATGTTGACTTGGTGGCGCGTTCGTTTCTAGCCTCGACATATCGGCCGATGACACAGTCCAGAGTGATTCGAGGAGAACGGGATTCGATGCGCACATATGTCATCACCGGCGGCACCGACGGCATGGGCAAAGGGCTCGGCCTACATTTTCTGCGACGCGGCGACCGGGTGATCGCGATCGCCAGCGGCGCGACGAAAGGCGAGGCGTTCGGCCGGGCGGCCGCCGCGATCGGCGCGGGCGAGCGCGCGGTGTTCCTGCGAGCCGATCTGAGCACCCTGACGGGAATGCGGGACACCCTTGCCCGGGTCACCGCGCTGGCCGGCACCGTCGACGGCCTCGTCTTCGGCGCCCAGCGCTTCCGGCCACGGCGCGAGGTCACCGAGGACGGCTACGAGTTCACCTTCGCGCTGCACTACCTGAGCCGATTCGTTCTCGGACACGGTCTCGTCGATGCGCTGGAACGCGCGGATACCCCGGTCATCATGAACATCTGTGGCCCCGGCGGCTTTCCCGGCCGCATCCACTGGGACGACCTGACCTTGGGCGAGGGCTACACCGGCATGCGCGCCGCCATGCAGGCCTCACGCGCCAATGACCTGCTCGGCGTCGCCTTCCCGCACCGCCACCCGAACACCCGCACCCGCTACGTGCTCTACAACCCGATGATGGTGCGGACCGCGATGGCCGACCCGCTGCCCGCACCCCACCGGATACTGGCCAAGGCCGCCGGATTCGTTGTCGGCCGATCGGTCGATCAAGCGGTCCCGCCGATCGCCCAGCTCCTCGACGAGCCACCCGCCGATCAGGTGACCGCCTTCCGGCGCCGGACCCGGCTCCCCCTCACACGCAAGGACTTCGACCCGGACAACGCGATCCGCCTCGACACCCTGACCACCGAGCTCGTCCAGCGCTGAGTCGACGCACGAGAACACCTCGGCGGGGGGGGGGGGGGCGGGCCCGGGGGGGGGGTGGGGTGTGGGGAATGCGGTGGGTGGCTCGTAATAGTCGTTTGCGGGGCGGGTA
>NZ_JBHTUD010000002.1:290350-319309 GCF_042794235.1 Nocardia sp. NPDC056541 | reverse complement strand
AACACCTCGGCGGGCGTCGCGATCGCGACGCCCGCCGAGGCGAATGTTTCAGTGCCCGAACGATATCGGGCCCACGATCACCAGCCGCGCTCGGCCAGACGGTGCGGCTGCGGGATCTCTTCGACGTTGATGCCGACCATGGCCTCGCCCAGGCCACGCGAGACCTTGGCCAGCACGTCCGGGTCGTCGTAGAAGGTGGTGGCCTTGACGATGGCGGCGGCGCGCTGTTCGGGGTTGCCGGACTTGAAGATGCCCGAGCCGACGAACACGCCTTCGGCGCCGAGCTGCATCATCATGGCGGCGTCGGCGGGGGTGGCGATGCCACCGGCGGTGAACATGACGACCGGGAGCTTGCCGGTCTGCGCGACCTCACGAACCAGCTCGTACGGGGCCTGCAGTTCCTTGGCGGCCACGAACAGCTCGTCTTCGGACAGCGAGGTCAGGCGACGGATCTCGCCGCGGATGGTACGCATGTGGGTGGTCGCGTTGGACACGTCACCGGTGCCCGCCTCGCCCTTGGAGCGGATCATGGCCGCGCCCTCGGTGATGCGGCGCAGGGCCTCGCCCAGGTTGGTGGCGCCACAGACGAACGGGACGGTGTAGTTCCACTTGTCGATGTGGTTGGCGTAGTCGGCGGGGGTGAGCACTTCGGACTCGTCGATGTAGTCCACGCCCAGGCTCTGCAGGATCTGCGCCTCGACGAAGTGGCCGATGCGGGCCTTGGCCATCACCGGGATGGAGACCGCGGCGATGATGCCGTCGATCATGTCCGGGTCGCTCATCCGGGACACGCCACCCTGGGCGCGGATGTCGGCGGGCACCCGCTCGAGCGCCATCACGGCCACGGCGCCGGCGTCTTCGGCGATCTTGGCCTGCTCGGCGTTGACCACATCCATGATCACGCCACCCTTGAGCATCTCGGCCATGCCGCGCTTCACGCGGGCGGTGCCGACGGTGTTGGTGGTCTCAGGCGTAGTCACGAATGTCTCCTGTGTCATGGGCGCCAATCAAGTCGCTCGGATTCGGTTCACCGTCGATTCTAGAGCTGCCCGAAATCGGCCTTCATAGCCAGTTGAGCACCACTGGCCTTGTCACGACCAGCGGTGATGTGTTCACCGCGCACCGCTGGCCTTGTCCGATGGCCTGGCATTCACCGTGCCACGGCTCCGACCGCGTCCGCCACGGGGCCGCGCCGTGCCCGGTCGACCAGCACGATCGCCGCCGCGACGGCCGCCGCACCGGCGGCGCACCACAGCGCCGCGACCGGAGTCCGCGCGCGATCGACGGCCACGCCGACGAGGCGGCATCGAGCGAATCATGGCCCGGGTACTGTTCCCCCGCTGGGCCTCAGCGGATCGAGCGGACCACGTGCTGGGTGTCGTCTTCAGCCGCGGAAACGGCTTCGGTGAGGAGTTCGTCGAGGTGGTACGGGTACACGGCCTCGCCCGCGTCGTCGAGTGCGCGGATGTCGTCGGCGGAGCACCAGCGGTGGTCGGTGATCGTGCGGCGCTCCAGGGCGGTCAGGTCCGCCGGGCGCCATTCGAAGCCCGGCGAACGCAGGCTGAAGAACAGTTCCTCGGAGCGGATCAGCTCGCCGTTGAACGGGAACACCGCGACCCGCCGCCACAGCGGACCGCGCAGCGCGGCGGGATCCACCCGCTGCCCTGTTTCCTCGTAGATCTCGCGCACCGCGGCGTCGCGCAGGCTCTCCCCCGGTTCGACGCCGCCGCCCACGGTGAACCAGAAGGCCACCTCGGGGATCATCGGGTCGTGACCACGCAGCAGCAGCACGCGGTTGTGCTCGTCGAGCAGCATCACCCGGGCGGAGGTGCGGGTGGTGTGCACGGTGAGGCCGGTGGCGGCGGCGGGCGTCGCGCGTTCGGTGATCTCGAAATAGGTCGGCAGCGGCGCGGTACCGCCGAGGTGCAGGATGCGCACGGGCCTGCGGGTGCGCAGGGCCAGGGTGTCGCGCACGGCGTCGTTGTGGAAGCGCCGGGCGATCAGCACGCGCGCCTCGGCGTCGGCGAGTTCGGCCACCAGCTGCGGTCGCAGGTGGTCGATGTCGACGAGCGACAGCGCGGCGGAGAGCTGGTTCTCGATCGTTTCCCGGTCACCGCGATCGGCGCGTTCGGCCCGATCGGCGAGTGTGGCGAGCTGGGTGGCCCGTTCGGCCCGGCGGGGATCGGTACTCACCGGACCGGCCTCCGACATCGCCACCGCGCGAGCCACCACCGCCCGGCGGGCGAGCGCGGCATCGAGTGCCTGCCAGGACTGATCGGAGCGCACGTGCAGCCGGTCGAGCCGGTTCGCCGTGGAGTAGGCCCACACGCCGAGGGCCAGGACGAGCAGGGCGATCAGCCCGAGAACGAGGACGGTGGTCGCGGAGAAGGTGATCATCCGGCGGCCCGGACGCGGTTGTCGCCGACGGTGACGGTCTCGTACACCCGCAGGATCTGTTCGGCCACGACCGGCCAGTCGTAGCCCGCGACCACCTGGGTCGCGGTGCTGACCAGACGCGTCCGCGTCTCGTCGTCGGTGAGGAGCGTGTCGATGGCGGTGGCCAGCGCGTCGGAGTCACCGATCGGGGTGAGCATGCCCGCGGTCCCGTCGCGCAACACGCGACGGAAGGCGTCGAGTTCGCTCGCGACCACCGGGGTGCCTGCCGCCATCGCCTCGATCAGGATGATCCCGAAACTCTCGCCACCGAGGTTCGGCGCGACGTACACGTCGGCACTGCGCAGCGCGGCGGCTTTCTCCTCGTCGGAGACCTGTCCGAGGAACCGCAGATGCCCCGCGTGCTCCCCGGCTTCACGGCGCAACCGATCCTCGTCACCGCGCCCGACGATGAGGATCTCCACGTCGGGATGGTGGTCGATGAGCGCGGGCAGCGCGCCGAGCAGCACGTCCATGCCCTTGCGCGGTTCGTCGTAGCGACCGAGGAACAGCACGGTGCGGCCCGCGCGCGGGTATCCGTCGAGTGGCTCACCGCGCGCGAACGCGGACACATCGACACCGTTGGGGATCTCGACCGCGTCGGATCCCAGCGCCTCGACCTGCCAGCGCCTGGCCAGCTCCGACACGGCGATCCGCCCACTGATCTTCTCGTGATACGGGCGAAGCACACCCTGAAAAGTACTGAGTACCAACGACTTCGTGGTCGAGGTATGGAAGGTCGCCACGATCGGGCCCTCGGCGATCTTGAGCGCCAGCATCGACAGGCTCGGGGCGTTGGGTTCGTGGATGTGCAGCACGTCGAAGTCGTTGCCGTCGATCCAGCGCCGGATCCTGGTGTAGGCCATGGGGCCGAAAGACAAGCGCGCCACCGACCCGTTGTAGGGAATCGCCACCGCGCGACCCGCCGAGACGACGAAATCGGGCAGCGGGGTGTCGTCGGAGGCGGGGGCGAGCACGCTCACCTTGTGCCCGCGTTCGATGAACACCCGGGCCAGTTCGACCACATGGGCCTGCACGCCGCCGGGGACGTCGAACGAATACGGGCAGATCATGCCGATCTTCACGGCTGCCCTCCCGCCTGCTGCGCGGTGATCCGCGACAGTCGTTCGGGCGACAGATCGCCTTCCCAGAGCGGTTGCAGCATGTGCCAATCGGCCGGATGCTCGGCGATATTGGCGGCGAACCGGTCGGCGAGTGCCTGCGTCGCGGCCGCCACCCCACCGGAAACATCCAGGGCCGGTTCGGCTTTCAGCCCCCAGCCTTCGGTGCCGTCCTCGTCGACAGTGAACCAGCCGTGCACGGGAACCAGCGCGGCGCCGGTCTCGATGGCCAGTTTCGCGGCACCGCCGGGCATCCAGGTGCGCTCACCGAAGAAGTCGACGGGCACGCCCTTACCGGTGAGGTCGCGTTCGCCCATCAGGCACACGATCCGGTTCTGGCGCAGGCGTTCGGCGAGCGCGGCGAACGGCGGCTGCTCGCCACCGGTCAGCGGGAACACCTCGAAACCGAGGCTCTCGCGGTAGGCCACGAACCGCTCGAACAGTGATTCGGGCTTCAGCCGTTCGGCCACGGTGGTGAAGTTGTCGTAGTGCTGCACCAACCAGACACCGGCCATGTCCCAGTTACCCGAGTGCGGGAGCACCAGGATGAGGCCGCGGCCCTGCTCGAGCGCGGCGTCGACGTTCTCCAGACCACCGACGTAGTAGTCGATCTTCGTGTGGTCCATCGACGGCAGGCGGAACGCCTCACGCCAGTAGCGGGCGTAGGAGCGCATGCTCGCCCGCATCAGGTCGCCGGGGACCTGGTCGGCGGGCACACCGAGAACGCGAGCGAGGTTGCGGCGCAGCTGTTCCGGCCCGCCGCCGCGCACCGAACGATCGGCGCCGAGGTCGAAGACCTTGCGCGCCATCCCTTCCGGCGCCGAACGCACGAGGCCCCAGCCTGCGGCGTAGCCCCAGTCGCTCAACCGATCCGTGAGGCTCACGAGGCAGATCCCGCGTCCGGCTGCGGCGTCGGCGGAATCACCACGCGGGCGCCCGGCGAATTGCGCACCGCCAGCACCCGCTGGAACACCGTCACGATGCTCAGCACCGCCAGCACCCACATCGCCACGTACACGGCCCAGGTGAGCCAGTCGAGCCCCCAGTGCCCGCCGATGCCGGTGAGCCCGGCGCCGACCAGCACGATGACCAGACGGTCCGGGCGTTCGATGAGCCCACCGTCGGCGGACAGGCCGCTGGCCTCCGCACGCGCCTTGGCGTAGGAGATCACCTGCGAGGTGACCAGCACGATCAAGGTCAGCGCGAACAGGTGCTTGCTGTGCTCGTGATAGACGGCCCACCAGGCGAGTCCGCCGAAGATCGCGCCGTCGGCCACCCGGTCACAGGTGGCATCGAGGACGGCGCCGTACTTCGTGCCGCCGCCGCGGGCGCGCGCCATCGCACCGTCGAGCATGTCGAACATGACGAACAGCCAGATGACCATCGTTCCCCAGAACAGGTGTCCGGAGGGGAACAGCGTCACCGCGGCCGCGATCGTCGCGGTGGTGCCAATCAGGGTCATCGCGTCCGGGGTGAGCCCCGTCCCGACGAGCGCTTTGCCCAGCGGCGCAGTCGCTTTCGCAAACGTCTGGCGGCCGAAGAAGCTGAGCACGGTCCTTATTCCTCCCACGCCTCCGCCAGCAGCTGCCGCGTGTCGCGCAACAACTGAGGCATCACCTTCACCCCGCCGACCACGGTGATGAAGTTCGCATCCCCGCCCCAGCGCGGCACGATGTGCTGGTGCAGGTGGTCGGCGAGCGAACCACCGGCCACTCCACCGAGATTGAGACCCACGTTGAATCCGGCAGGCCGCGAGACCTGCTTCATCACGCGGATCGCCCGCTGCGTGAAGGCCATCAGTTCCGCGCTCTCGGCGGTCGTGAGGTCCTCCAGGTCGGCTACCCGGCGGTAAGGCACCACCATCATGTGCCCTGGGTTGTACGGGTACAAGTTGAGCACGGCGTAGACATTCTCGCCGCGGGCGATGATCAGGCCGTCTTCGTCCGACATCTTGGGGATATCGGTGAACGGATGCCCGGTCGCGTCCTTGGGCTTGACCTCGCCGGTGATGTAGGACATCCGGTACGGCGTCCACAACCGCTGCAGGCGGTCGGGCTGGCCGGCCCCGGCGTCGACGATCGAGCCGGCCTCGGGGGCGAGGTTCTCGCTCATGCCTGAACCGCCGCGGAGACGACCTCGAACCCCTCGGCGGTGGGTGAGGCGTTCACGCGGTGGGCGACCCAGGTGGTGATGGTGGCGACCGCGTCGGCGACCGGCACACCGTTGACCTGGGTGCCGTCGCGGAACCGGAAGCTCACCGCGTCCGCTTCCACGTCACGCGCGCCCGCCAGCAGCATGAACGGCACCTTCTGCGCGGTCTGGTTGAAGATCTTCTTCTGCATCCGGTCGTCGCTGCGGTCCACCTGGGCCCGCACGCCGGCGTCGCGCAGCCGCTCGATCACCGAATCCAGGTGCGGCGCGAAGTTCTCCGCCACCGGGATGCCGACGACCTGTACCGGCGAGAGCCAGGCCGGGAAGGCACCGGCGTAGTGCTCGGTGAGCACGCCGAAGAAGCGTTCGATCGAGCCGAACAGGGCGCGGTGGATCATCACCGGGCGCTGCTTGGTGCCGTCGGAGGCGGTGTACTCGAGGTCGAACCGATCGGGCAGGTTGAAGTCGAGCTGCACGGTCGACATCTGCCAGGTGCGACCCAGCGCGTCCTTGACCTGCACGGAGATCTTCGGACCGTAGAACGCGGCGCCACCGGGGTCGGGTACCAGGTCGAGGCCGGATGCCTCGGCGACCTTCTCGAGGGTTTCGGTGGCCTCGGCCCAGAGTTCGTCCGAGCCCACGTACTTCTTCGGGTCCTTGGTGGACAGCTCGAGGTAGAAGTCGTCGAGGCCGTAGTCCTTGAGCAGGCCGAGGACGAACTGCAGGGTGCTGGTGAGCTCGGCGTGCATCTGCTCTTTGGTGCAGTAGATGTGCGCATCGTCCTGGGTCATGCCACGCACGCGGGTCAGGCCGTGGATCACGCCGGACTTCTCGTAGCGGTACACCGAACCGAACTCGAACATCCGCAGCGGCAGCTCACGGTAGGAACGACCGCGCGCGCCGAAGATCAGGTTGTGCATCGGGCAGTTCATCGGCTTGACGTAGTAGTCCTGGCCGGGCTTGCGGACGGTGCCGTCCTCGTTGAGCTCGGCGTCGAGGTGCATGGCCGGGAACATGCCGTCCTTGTACCAGTCGAGATGGCCCGAGATCTCGTACAGATGCCCCTTGGTGAGGTGGGGGGTGTTGACGAACTCGTAGCCCGCGTCGACGTGGCGCTGACGCGAGTACTCCTCCATCTCCTTGCGGATGATGCCGCCCTTGGGGTGGAACACCGGCAGACCCGAACCGAGCGCGTCGGGGAAGGAGAACAGGTCCAGTTCGAGGCCCAGCTTGCGGTGATCGCGGCGCTCGGCCTCGGCCAGCAGCTCCAGGTAGGCGTCCATCGCCTCGGTGGATTCCCACGCGGTGCCGTACACGCGCTGCAGGTCCTCGCGGTCCTGGTCGCCACGCCAGTAGGCGGCCGAGGAGCGGGTGAGCTTGAAGGCGGGGATGAACTTGGTGGTGGGAATGTGCGGGCCGCGGCACAGATCGCCCCACAGCTTCTCGCCGGTGCGCGGGTCGAGGTTGTCGTAGATGGTCAGCTCGTTGCCGCCGACCTCCATGATCTCGGGATCGTCGATGCCGGACTTGTCACTGATCAGCTCGAGTTTGAACGGCTCGTTCGCCAGTTCGACGCGGGCGTCGTCGATCTCCACGACGCGCCGCGAAAAGCGTTGCGCGCCTTTGATGATCTTCTTCATCCGCGATTCCAGCTTGGCCAGATCCTCGGGGGTGAAGGGCTTGTCGACCTGGAAGTCGTAGTAGAAGCCGTCCTTGATCGGCGGGCCGATCCCGAGTTTCGCGTCGGGGAACTCCTGTTGCACCGCCTGGGCCAGCACGTGCGCGGCCGAGTGCCGGATCACGCTGCGCCCGTCCTCGCTGTTCGCGGGGACCGGCTCGACGTCGGCGTCGTCCTCCGGAATCCAGGACAGATCCTTGAGCGCGCCGTCGACATCGCGCACGACCACGACGGTGTCGGGGCCCTTGGTGGGCAAACCTGCCTCCCGTACCGCCGCGCCCGCCGTAGTCCCGGCCGGCACTCGAACGAGGGCGACTGGACTGATGGGTGCAGAGGTGGTCACGGGGATGCTCTCCTTGACTTCGGTGCCGGGTCGATCCGGCAGTTCTCGCAGGGTCCTTCCCGCGCCCGCCCATGCTATCGGGAGCGCGCGTGGGCCGTGTCGATGGACCTAGGAGGTCCGAGCGCGCGCGGCGGCGGCCAGGTGTTCGGCTCGGTCGGCGGGCGAGCGTTTCGGGCAGCTCGTGCACATCTCGCGGCCGGGCGCCTCGAAGACCAGGCAGCACGAGGCGCGGCGGACGAAGGTGCGGCCCGCGACGGTGACGAACCGCGGTGCGGGCAGGCGCGCGCCCACGTCGGCGGCCAGCCTGGTCGCCGCGTCCGGGGAGCCCGCGTCCAGCGCCCGGTTGCCGATGGCATCGGCGACAACCGCCCACAGCGCCGGAATCCCGGCCCCCGACACCGCCGCGACCTGAGTGATCACGGCGGTCAGGGTGTCACGCAAGGCGGCAGCGACCTCGTCCGCCGCTGCCGCACCGGTCTCGCCACCTACGTCCGAGCGCACGGAACGGCCGGTCGCATCGACCGGCACCCGGTGGAACTGCGCGTGTTCGACACCACCGTCGGGCCGGACCACGCACTCGAATTCGCCCAGGGCGGCGACCGGGGCGGGCGTGCCCGCCGCGTAGGCGACGGCGATCTGCTCGACCAGCGTCGAGGCGACCATGCACCACCACAGGGTGCCCGCGACCCGGGGAACATCGGTGCCCCAGGTATGGCTCATCGCGTCGATCCGCGCCGCGATCCAGGCGGGGTCGGTGAGGACGTGGCCGGGAACAGTGCTCACGACATCAGGGGACTGTGTAACCATGGCCAATCGACTCCGATCCACCCTGCGACCATCGAAAATGTACCGAGCAGCCACAACGTCACGAGGACGAGGGCGAAGGTGCCCACCGCGCCGAGCACCTTGATGAACCAACCGCGCGAGGTGTACCAGTCCATGACGATCCGGTACTTGCCGCGCACCCAGGTCAAGGTGTGGTGGGCCCAGACGAACTCGGTGGCCAGGATGCCGAATCCCGCGAACACCAGCGCCCAGCCGGGTCCGGGGTACGGGATCGTGACGATCCCGACGAGCAGGACCAGCCCACCGACCACGCCGACGACGATGCGGTAGCCGAGGTCGAGGGTAGGGCGCTGGGCGATGTGTGCCCGGAAGGCGCGCCCGCGTTCCTTCAAGCCGTCCCATCGCTCCGGCTCGGCCGTGGACTCCTCGTCCACGGAGTCGGGGCCGTCGGTGACGCGCTCGGCGGCGGTCGGATCGCTGGTCATGATTTCCAGACTACGAGTCCGACCGCCGACCGGTCGCGGTGTCGTCAGCCGGTGACGGCGAGTGCGGCGTGATCGTCGATCGCGCTGACCCCGTCGAGCGTCACCTCGAGCACCCGCGAGGTCGCGATGTCGAAGAACAGCCCCGACACCGCCAATCCGCGCTCGGTCACCGCCCGGCGCACCGCGGGATTACGTCCCAGGGTCTCCAGCTGCACGGCGACATTGACCATGCTCAGCTGGTCCACCTCGTCGTACCCGGCCGCCCTGGCCGCCTCGGCCACGGGATGGCCCGCGAGGAACCGTTCCAACGTCGGCTCGGCGTGCCGCAACCAGGAGCTCAAGCCGCCTTCGGTGGCGGCGGCGGAGTGCACCGCCTTCATCGCACCGCACGAGGAATGCCCGCACACCACCACCGAGCGCACCGCGAGGCTGTCCAACGCGAAACTCAGTGCCGCTTCGACGGAATCGTCACCGCTGACCGGGACCAGATTGCCCACATTGCGCACGGTGAACAGGTCGCCGGGACCGCTGTTGGTGATCACGTTGGGCACGATCCGCGAATCCGAGCAGGTCAGGAAGAACGAGTCCGGGTCCTGACTGTCGTGCAGCCCGTCCAGATGCGATCGCACGACGTGCGCGTGGCCGCGATGGTAGGCCGCGACGCCCGCGGTCACCGCGTCGCCGCCGGACTTCTGGTGCCGCCACGGACCGAGTATCTCGTCGATGGCGGCGCGACCGAATCCGCGGATCGGCGGCGCGGCCGGGGTATCGGCCATCCGCGCACTGCCGATTTCGACGAAATCGACACGGCCACCGCCGCTTTCCTGCTGGCGCTGCCACTCCTCGATCGCCTCGAACGCGGCGTGATCGAGGAAGTCGACGGTCATCTCGACGGTCACCTCGGCGCCCGCGGGTACCTTCGCCAGCTCGCCCGACAGTTTCGGCAAGGCGAGGAAGGTGCACGAGCCGTCGATATGGACCTGCCAGCGCCCGTCGGGCAACGGGGTCGCCGCCACCTGCACGCGCACGACCCGCCACAGCAGCAGCCCGAACGCCAGGGCGAGGCCGATGACCACGCCTTCGAGCAGGTTGGTGAACACCACGCCGAGCACGGTCACCACATAGACCAGCAGGTCACCGGTGCGCCGGGCCAACCGGATGTGGGCCAGTTTCAGCAGCTGCATGCCGATGACGATGAGCAGACCCGCCAGCGCGGCCTTGGGGATCTGCTCCACCAGGCCGACCAGCGCCACCGAGAACAGCAGAATCCAGAGTCCGTGCAGCACGGTCGAAGCCCTCGTGCGCGCGCCCGCCTGCACATTGGTGGCGCTGCGCACGATCACACCGGTGATCGGCAGGCCACCGACCAGGCCCGAGACGACATTCGCCGTGCCCTGGCCGATGAGTTCCCGATCGAATCCGGTGCGCGGACCGGTGTGCATCTTGTCGACCGCGACGGCCGAGAGCAGGCTCTCCACACTGGCGATCAATGCGATGGTCAGCACCATCATGGCGACGGCGGACCAGTTGCCCGAGGGCAGTTCCGGCAGGCCGAGCGCGTCGAAGACCGACCCGCTCAGGGCGATGCGCTCGACCTCGGGCAGACCGAGCGAGAGCACGGTGCCCACCAGCACCGCGACCAGCGGGCCCGGCACCGCGCGCAGCTTCGGCGGGACGTACTTCCAGCCGAGCATCACCGCGATCACCACGGCGCCGACGAGCGCGTCACTACCGTGCAGCGCGAGCAGCTGTCCGGGGAGTTCGATCAGGTTGCGCAGCGCGGTGCTGTGCGAGGAGCCGCCGAGCAGCACGTGGACCTGCTGCAGGGCGATGGTGATGCCGATGCCGGCCAGCATGGCGTGGACCACCACGGGGGCGACGGCGAGCGCGGCCCGCGCGATCCGGCTGAGCCCGAACAGGATCTGCAGCACACCGGCGGCGACGACGATGAAACAGGTGACGCGCCAACCGAATTGCGAGATGGACTCGGCGACGACCACGGTCAGACCCGCGGCGGGACCGCTGACCTGCAGGACCGAGCCGCCGAGCAGGCCCGCGACCACACCACCGATCACGGCGGCGACGAGACCGGCGGCGATCGGCGCGCCGGAGGCGACCGCGATGCCGAGTGAAAGCGGCAGTGCCACCAGGAAAACCACGATGGAGGCGGGCAGATCGTGACGCAACAGCGTCTGTTGCCACGCGGGACGGGACGACTCGTTCGACGAGCCGTCCGCGTGGGGCGGGGCAAGGTCGTTCTCGACAGACATTGACTCTCCTTCGCCGGCTCCCGGCGCTGGGCCGAGGCCGATCATCACGAGGACGGTGAAGCAAAGGGACGGGAGCATCGAAGGATCCGGTGCAACGGCGAACCGGGTTCGGATGGATCCAACCTATTAGTAAAGAATTGGCAAAGCCAGTGTGCCGCACACATAGTGGGTCTCGCCATAACGGCAGGCAGTGTGTGGTGTGACCCACAACTACCCCGCTTTACACCGGTTCGGCGGCGGCCCGACGGGCCTCGTCGAAGTCGGCGATCCCGTCGGCGGTGATCTCGATGACCCGCGCGGTCGCCAGGTCGAAGAACAGCCCCGACACCGCGACCCCGCGCTCCTGGATGCCACTGCGCACCGCCGGATAGTCGATCAGGGTCTGCACCTGCCGGGCCACGTTCACCATGCCGAGTTGGTCGACCGGGCCGAAGCCCGCCAGCCTGGCTGCCTCGGCGACGGGGTGACCGGCGCGGAACGCCGCCAGCGTGGGCTGAGCATGGGCCAGCCAGTCGTCGAGTCCGGGCCCGGCCTGCACCTGCCCGTACAGCGCTTCCATCGCCCCGCAGCCGCTGTGCCCGCACACCACCACCGAGCGCACGTCGAGCTTGTCGAGCGCGTAGATCAGCGCCGCTTCCACCGAGACGTCGGAGCCGCCCACCGGCACCAGATTGCCGACATTGCGCACCGTGAACAGGTCGCCGGGACCACTGTTGGTGATCACATTGGGCACGATGCGGGCGTCGGCGCAGGCCAGGAAGAACGTGTCGGCATCGGGCCGGTGCCGCAACCCGTCCAGGTGCGGGCGCATCAGGTGCGCGTGCTGGCGATGGTAGGCCGCGATGCCCGCGGCGATCGGGTCGACGCCGCCGCTGCGCCGCCACGGCCGGATCGCCTCGTCGACCGCTTTACGCGCATGGCCGTGCTCGGGGGGCCCGTCGTGGGTGCGGGCCATCCTCGCGGCACCGAGTTCGACGAAATCGACGGTGCTACCGCCGGATTCACGGGCGTCGGCCCATTCCGAGAGCAACTCGCACGCCGCGTGGTCGAGGAAGTCCACGCTCAGTTCGACGGTCACGTCCACACCCGCAGGCACCTTCGCCAGTTCGGACGTGAGCCGGGGCGCGGCCAGGAAAGTGCAGGTGCCCGCGATGCGCACCAACCAGGTCCCGCCCTCGCGCGGGGCCGCGGCGATGGTGAACTTCACGACCCGCCACAGCAGCAGCGCGAAGGAGGCGACCAGTCCGATCAGCATGCCCTGCAACAGGTTCAGCGCGACCACGGCGATCACGGTGACCAGGTAGACGTAGATGTCACCGGTGCGGCGGGCACGTTTGATGTGCGCCAGCTTCACCAGCTGCACCCCGATCAGCACCAGCAGCCCGGCCAGCGCCGCTGTCGGAATCTGGCGGACCAGACCGACCAGCACGATCGCGAACACCAGGATCCAGCCACCGTGCAGCACGGTGGCCGCCCGGCTGCGGGCGCCCGCGTTGGCGTTGGTGATGCTGCGCACGATGACCGCCGCGATCGGGAGGCCGCCCAGCACGCCGGAGACCATGTTCGCCGCACCTTGACCGAGCAGTTCCCGGTCGAAGTCGGTGCGCTGATCGGGGCGCAATTTGTCGACCGCGACAGCCGAGAGCAGCGTCTCCACACTGGCGATGAGGGCGATGGTGAGCATGGTGAGCGCGATCGGCAGCCACCCGCCGTGCGGCAGCGCGGGCAACCCGATACCGTCGAGCAGTGAGCCGTCGAGGCGCACCCGTTCCACCGTCACCGGCAGCACCAGCGAAACCACCGTCGCCGCCACCACCGCGACGAGCGGGCCGGGCACCACCCGTACCCGGCGCGGCAGATACTGCCATCCGATCAGTACGGCGATCACGAGCAGCCCGACGAACAGGTCGCCCTTCTGCACCGACATCACCTGATGCGGGAGCGCGACGATGCTCGCCCACGGCGAGCTGACCGTCGCTCCGCCGAGCAGGACGTGGACCTGCTGCAGCGCGATCACCACTCCGATGCCGGCGAGCATCGCGTGCACCACGACCGGCGCGATGCCCAGCGCGGCGCGCGCGATCCGACTGAGCCCGAACAGAATCTGCAGGACACCCGCGCCGACCGTGATGAAACACATAGCAGCCCAGCCGAATTGCTGAACGGCTCCCGCCACGACGACGGCGAGACTCGCCGTCGGCCCGCTGACCTGAACCTTCGAGCCGCCGAGCAACCCGGCAACCACCCCGCCGACAGCGGCGGCGATGAGCCCGGCGACCACCGGCGCGCCCGAGGCCAGTGCGACGCCGAGCGACAGCGGCAGGGCCACGAGGAAGACCACGAGTGACGCTGGAAGATCTTGCTGGAGAACAGCTTTCATAGACGTGCACGACATCGGGCGCGCCGTGGCGATGGTAGTGGTCGTAGTAGTGCCCGGATCATTGTCGGTCATCATTCTCCTTCGCCGGGGCGGGTGAGCTCCCGGTTCATCGGTCGAACATGCACTGGCAATTGATGCTGAGCTGCGAGCGAACGGCGGATCTGCAGCACTGCTCGAAGAGATCGGACCCCAGACACAGAGTCGGATTAATAGTAAAGAACTTCCCAAGCATTAGAAAACGTTCCGGGAAGAATGGGACGGAATCGCCGTCGTTCTGTGACCTCAGTCACAGAGCAGGTTCTCGGCGAGCTGCCGTTGCGTCGCCTGGTCGAGACCGGCACGGGTCGCCCACGCGGTGGGGCCACCGTGCTCGGTGTCCAGGTGGGTCAGGAACTGACGCATGGTGATCGCGTCGGCGGCGAACACCCAGGCGGGGAGCCGATCGGCCGCGTCGTCCGGTCGGGCAGGCCGGCCGTCGCGAGCCCGTAGCGCGGCGATGTTCGGGGTGGTCGCGGCGTAGTCGGCGATGATGTCGTCCGCGCGTACCCCGGCGACCGCGAGCAGTAGGGCGATCACCACGCCGGTCCGATCCTTGCCCGCAGCGCAGTGGATCAGCGCGGGCAGTTGGCCGGGAACCGAGAGCAGACGCAGCACGGCGGCGATGTTCTCGCTGCTGTGCTCGAGGTACTCGCAGTACCGGTCGAACATGCTCCCGTCGGGCGAGACCTCGGTGAGGTCGAGCCGCACCCGGTCCGCGCCGTAGACGTGCAGGTTCCGGTAGTCGGCGACGGCATCGACCACCGCGCCCGTTCCGTCCGTGACGATCTCGTCCGGCGCGCGCAGGTCGACGACCGTGCGAAGTCCACAGTCGGCGAGCAGAAACGCCACGTCCCCGGCATCCAGCCGGGTGAGCAGATCCGACCGAAACACCCGCAAGCGACGCACCTGCCGCCCGTCCACCGTGCGCAATCCACCCAGATCGCGCGCGTTCACCGCACCGCGCAGCGGCAATTCCCGGCCCATCGCAGAACTCACACCATTGGTCATCACAATCCCCGTTCTCACTTTTCGCAGCACCTGCTGCCAAACATTGATCAACGGTATTCGGTGCCGAGCCTCCCCCATTCCGAAATCCGCTCTCCCCGAACGAGCTTCCGACTATTTGCGCAGGTCAGAACACTTCATACGTCGATTCGATCGCGAAATACGATGGACGGATCGAAATATTCGATACGAGTCGGCGGCAGCCGTTCTCATCGATACCGTCGGCACGAAAACTCCCGTGTCGAAAGGTATGTCGCATGCACCTGACAATCGTCGGAAATCGAGCCGGTATGCCCGCCGACGGCGCAGCCAGTTCGGGCTATCTGGTCGAAACCGGCCAGTCGAGAATTCTGCTCGACTGTGGTCCCGGGGTCGCGGTGATGCTCGGCAACTACCTGCACGCGAGCCTGCTCGACGCGGTGGTGATCAGCCACCTGCATCTGGATCACTGCTACGACGTGCTGCCCATCGGCAAGCAGGCGATGCGCAGAGCCCCCGACGCCCCGGACCGCCGGATCAAGCTGTTCGTGCCGAAAGGCGCTCGCGCGAGACTGGACCAGCTCGCCGCGCTGTTCCCGGTGAAGACCTTCCCCGACCTGAATCGGGCGTTCGACCTGGCCTATGAGGTCATCGAGTACGAGCGCGGCGCAACGTATCCGCTCACCGACTGCAGCATCGAGCTGGTGCCCATGGTGCACACCGAACCCGCCTGCGGGATCCGGATCGAAAGTCCCACCGGCAGTATCGCGTTCACCGGCGACACCGGCTGGAACGACAACCTGGTCGCGCTCGCCGCCGATGTCGACATCTTTCTCGCCGAGTCCACCCTCGCCGAGCCGGATCACACAGCTCACGGCCATCTGTGCGCCACCGAGGTCGGGCGGGCCGCCGCGGCCGCGGGGGCGCGCTCGGTGGTGCTGACCCATCTCGGCTCGGCACAGCCGCAGTGGCAGCAGGCACGACGCGACGACGTGTCGGCGGAGTTCGACGGGCCCGTGCACCTGAGCCGACCCGGCATGCGGTTCTCGGTGCCCGCCGAACAGCCGAGCTGAGCCCTACACCGCGACCGTCAGTGCCGCGAGGCCGCGCAGGTTGATCCGGCCGTTCCAGGTCTGGTCGACCACCGTGGCCTCGGGAAAGCGGGTCACGAAGCGCGGGAACACGATCCGGGCTTCCATCCGGACCAGGGCGGCGCCGAGGCAGTGGTGGATGCCCGCGCCGAGCGAGACGTTCTGGTGCGCGTTCGGCCGGTCCAGACGCAATTCGTCGGCGTCGGGGCCCCAGAATTCCGGGTCCCGGTTGGCGGCGGCCAGCGCGCCGATCACCCAGCTGCCCGCCGGGATCTCGTGCTCGCCGACGCGCAACGGTGTGACGGTGATCCGGCGCATCAGGTGCACCGGGGTGTCGAAGCGCATCAGCTCGTCGACGGCGCTCACCGCCAGGTCGGGCTCGTTCCGCAGCCGCCGCGCCTGGTCCGGATGCTGCAGCAGCGAGCGGATTCCGCTGCCGAGGTGGGTCACCGTGGTCTCGTGGCCCGCGATGTAGAGGAACATCACCTGCGAGATCAGCTCGTCCTCGCTGAGCATGTCGCCGTCGTCCTCGGCGCTGATCAACGCGGAGAGCAGGTCGTCGCCAGGGGTGGCGCGCTTCCAGCGGATCAGCTCACGAACCATGCCGAACAGTTCCTGGTTGGCGGCTCTGATCTGTTCCTGGGTCTCGGCGCTCGCGAACGGCTCGAACACCAGCACGATGATCGCGGTCAGCTCGCGCAGGCGGGTGTGCTCGCCGACGGGGATACCAAGCATTTCCGAGATGATGGTGAAGGGCAGCGGGAAGGCCAGTTCGGCGATGACATCAGTGGTGCCCGCGGCGGCGATCCGGGCCAGCGCCTCCTCGACGAGTTCCTCGACGCGCGGCTGCAGCGATTCGATGGCGCGCGGGGTGAAGGCCTTCGACACCAGCCGCCGCAGGCGGGTGTGGTCGGGCGGGTCCTGGTCCAGCATCGACAGCCCGCCCATCACCCGGCTCTCCTTGCGGACCTCGGCGCTGCCGCTCTTCCACGCGGGCAGATGCCGCAGGTGCGCCTCGTCGACCGAGTGCGCCGAGCGCTGCAGCGCGGCCACATCGGCGTGCCGGGCGATGATCCAGAACCCGAGCGGATGTTGCTGCGCGGGTCCCGCGGCCTGCAGCTGGGCGTAGTGCGGATAGGGGTCGTCGATGAATCCCGGTGCGGTGGGATCGAAGACGTAGGTCTCGGTGCTCATTCCAGGTACCGCTTTCTCGCTGCTGCTCGCATGATTTTTCCGCTGCTCGTCTTCTGCACGGTGTTCGGCGCGGCGAGCACCACGTCCGCCACGGCGAGTTCGTGCTCCTGCGTCACCGCGGCCCGGATGGCCCCCACGATGTCATCGGCATCGGCATCGGCGTCGCGCTCGAGCTCCTGGACGACGACCAGCTTCTCGCCGTCGCGCCCCGGTACCGCGAACGCCGCGCCGCTGCCGGGTCGCAGCGCCGGGTGCGCGCGGGCCACGGTGTGCTCGATGTCGTGCGGGTAGTAGTTGCGGCCCCGGATGATGATCATGTCCTTGAGCCGGCCCACCACATACAGTTCGTCGTCGACGATCAGGCCGAGGTCGCCCGTGCGCAGGTAGGCGCGCTCGGCATCGTCGGCGATGCGAGCCTGGAAGGTCGCGGCGCTCAGCTCCGGCAGGCCCCGATAGCCCTGGGCCACATGGTCACCCGCCACCCAGATCTCGCCTGCCCGATCCGGCGGGCAGGGCTCGCCCGTCTCCGGGTCGACGATGCGCAGCGACTCACCCGGCAGTACCACTCCCGAGCCGACGAGCGTGCGCCCCTGATCCGCGGTGGCCGCGACGTAGCGCCGGTCGGCGAGCGCGTCGATATCGGCGTCCAGCAATCGCGGACCGCGACCTTTCCCACTGGCCGACACCAGCAGGGTGGCTTCCGCGAGCCCGTAGCACGGGAAGACCGATTGGGCGCTGAAACCCAGTGGGGCAAAGGTTTTGGCGAACCTGTCCAGGGTCTCGGCCCGGATCGGTTCGGCGCCGTTGAAGGCGACCTTCCAGGAACTCAGGTCGAGATCGGGCAGCTCGCCCGCCGCCGCGCGCGCGACACAGGCATCGAAGGCGAAGTTCGGGCCGCCGCTGGTGTGCGCGCGATAGCGCGAGATGGCCTCCAGCCACCGCAGCGGCCGCCGGATGAACGTGGTGGGCGACATCTGGATACACGTGGCGCCCACATACACCGGTTGCAGCACATTCCCGATCAGGCCCTGGTCATGGAAGAAGGGCGCCCAGCCGACGACGGTGGATTCACGGTCGTGGCCGAAACTGTGCCGGATCATCTCCTCGTTGGCCACCAGGTTTCGATGCGTGACCATCACACCCTTGGGCGCGGAGGTCGACCCGGAGGTGTACTGCAGGAACGCCACGGAATCCGGATCGAGGACCTCCGGCACGAAAGCAGTTTCCGCCGTGGGCAATTCGTCGACGGCTAGCCACTGGCGAGCCGTGCACACCGGTTCGAGCACCGATCGCAGGGGCTCGAGCACCGCGCCGATCGTCAGCACGGCCGTGGGCGCGCAGTCGGTGACGACAGCGCGGGTCGAGTCCTGAACCTTGCCGCGGCGCGGCGGATTCACCGGCACCGCCACGATGTTCGCGTAGAGGCAGCCGAAGTAGGCGGTGATGAACTCGACGGACTGCCCGAAGACCAGCAGGGCGCGATCGCCCGGCTCGCACCGCTCGCGCAGCAGGCTCGCCACCGCCATCGCCGCGTCGTGGAGTTCGCGATAGGTCGTGGTGGTGTGCTCGGCACCGTTGTCGTCGAGGAAGATGTAGGCGATGCGGTCCGGCTCGTCGACGGCGCGACGCGCGAGGATGTCGGGAAGAAGCTGCACGTCGGTCCTCAGGTCAGGGCGGCGGTCATGATCGCCGCGATCGCCGCGCGGTGTCGATGGTGGAACAGGTGATCACCGGTGAACTCGTGCGTGGCGAACGGACCGTCGGTCAGCGTGCCCCAGGCCCACACTTCCTCCGGATCGGCGATCGGGTCCTCGGTGCCGTAGAAGGTCGTGATCGGGCAGCTGAGCCTGGGCTGCGACCGGTGGCTGTACTCCTCCGACAACTCCAGGTCCGCCCGCGTCAGCGGCAGCGCGTACCGCAGGAAGCTCGCGCTGCGACCCGCCGCGCCCCACGCGCCCATGGCGGCCATGGCATCGGCGAATTCGTTGTCGGGCAGGCGATGCAGGACCGCGCGACTCGCCGCCAGGTGCGGTGCCCGGCGACCGGACACGAACAGATGGATCGGCGCTCGATCGGCGAGGGTCAGCGCGCGAGCCAGTTCATAGGCGATCAGCGCGCCCATGCTGTGGCCGTAGATCGCCACCGGCGTTTCACCCGATTGTGTTATCTGGCCGGCCAATTCGCCGACCGCGTCGCCGACCCGGTGCAGCGGCGGCTGCTGCGCGACGTCCTCGCGGCCGGGGAGCTGGACGCGGACCACCCCGATCTCGGGGCCGAACAGGTCGGGCCAGCGGTTGAACGACGACGCCCCGGCGCCCGCGTGCGGAATGCACACCAGTCGTACCGCCGCGGGCGCGGTGTCACTGCGCAACCACGATTTGACCAGTCCGGTGCCGGTCATGATGCCCGCCGCACATCGACAGGAAGGCTCTTCAGGCCGCGCACGATGAAACTGTGGTCCTGCCACTCGAGTTCCGCCGACCGTGATTCCAGGTACTGCGAGCGGACGAACAGGTACTCGAAGGCGACCTGAGCCTGTAATTCGGCGAGCAATCCGCCGAGACAACCGTGCATACCGTGGCCGAAGCCCAGATGTCCACCGCCGGTGCGGGTCAGGTCGAACTCGTCGGGCCGGGTGAAGACGTCGGGGTCGCGGTTGGCCGCACCGAGACACACCAGGATCTGCTCGCCCGCCGAGATCCTGGCCACGTCGAGCTGGATATCGCGGGTGGCCAGTCGTTTGGTCAACTGCAGCGGCGGGTCGTAGCGCAGTGCCTCGGTGACCGCCGCCTCGACCGACTCCGGTCCGCGACGCAGCAGCGCCGCCTGCTCGGGATTGCGCAGCAGGGCGAGTGTGCCGTTGCCGATCAGCGATTTGGTGGTTTCGTTGCCCGCGACGAAGCACATGATGCAGACGAACACCAGTTCCTCGTCGGACAGCACATCCCCGCCCCCGGTCCGCGCGGCGAGCAACTGGCTGATCAGATCGGTGCCGGGCCGGGCTCGTCGCTCGGGCAACACGGCGTCGATGGCGGCGGCGAACTCCTCGACCACCGCGCAGACCCGCTCGAAGTCCCCGGCTTTCATCATCCCGGGTTCGAGCAGGAATCGAATGTCGTGGGTCCACGGCCCGACTCGGCCGCGCAACTCCTCGGGCAGGTCCATCCACTCACACAGCACCGCGACCGGCAGCGGCGCGGCCAGATCGGCGATCACATCGAAGCCACCGTCGCGCCAGGCCCGCTCCATCAGGTCGCCGGCGATCCGGGTCACCAGCGGTCGCAGCGATTCCACCGACCGGGCGGTGAACACCCGGTTCACCAGTCCGCGCAGGCGCGCGTGATCGGGATTGTCGGTGAACACCAACGACTTACGCCCGAGACGTTCGATCTGCTCGACGCTGCAATGGCCGAGCCGCTCGGCCTGCCGGGTCACCAGGCTGGGGATCAGCCCGGCGCTGAACGAGCGATCGTGCAGCACGCCGCGCACCTCGGCGTGCCGGGTGAGCACCCACATGCCGAGCGTGCGGTGCACCGGTTCGGCCTCGCGCAACTGCTGGTAGATCGGGTACGGGTCGTGCCGGAATTCGGCGCTGAACGGGTTGAACCGCACCCGGGTCCGGGCGGGCGCGACGGGATCGGACGACTGCGTGGTCATGCCGACCGCACCGGATGGTCGGTGAAGAATCCGCTGCGATAGGGCACCAACACCAATCGCAGCAGGCCGATCTTGCCCATCCGGAAACCGAGCGCCGACAGTTTCAGGTAGCGCGCGTACCGCGCGACCACGTCGGCGCCGACGAGCTCGGTGGCCTCGGCACGGTTCGCGCGCAGCCTGCGCGCCCACTGCTCACACGTCCAGGCGTAGTCGAGACGACCGTTGCTGATCGAACGCACCTCGAACAGTCCCTCGGCCGCGGCGGTGATCTCGGCCAGGGTCGGCAGGTCGGCGTCGGGGAAGATCTCCTGCTGCATGAAGGCGCTGGCCTGGTCGCGAGACATGTTCGCGTAGGCGATGGTCTGCAGCGACAGCGTGCCGTCCGGCTCGAGCCAGTCCCGGCAGCGGGTGAAGAAGTCCCGGTACACGCCGATCTTCTGTTCCGACGAGTCGTCGGGGGTCGCGAAGTGCTCGAAGGCGCCGATCGAGATGATGCCGTCGAATCGGGTGTCCGGCTCGTAATGCACCCAGCTCTCGGTCCTCACCTCGACGCCGGGGTAGGCGCGCGAGCGGACGAACTCGGCCTGCTCGGGGCTGAGCGTGAGCCCGACGGACCGGGCGACCCCGGCTTTTGCCGAGCGTTCGAGGATCGCGCCCCACCCGCAGCCGATGTCGAGGACCGAGGTGGCGTGCTCGGCGTCGATCGCGTCCAGGTGGTATCGCAGTTTGCGATCCTGGGCGATTTCCAGTGTGTCGTCGGGGTTTTCGCGCAGGGCGCAGGAGTAGGACAGCGACTCGTCGAGCCAGAGGCGATAGAAGTCGTTACCCGCGTCGTAGTGATGACGGATCGCTGCGGCGGCCGCGGTGGACCGCTCGGTATGGACCGACATCGCTACCCCACACTCCGCCGGCTCTGCTCGTGCAGGTAGGCGGCGACGGCGTCGAGGTTCGGGTTGTCGAACAGGTCCTCGGGCGCCAGATCGACGCCGTAGCGGTCCTCGACTTCGATCAGCAGCGCCACGGCCAGGGCCGAGTCGATGCCGAGGCGGTCGAAATCGGTGGCCGGGTCGATGGTGGCGGCCGGTACCTCGAGCAGACTCGCGAGGTATTCCTGGCACCAGGTGACAATGGCTTCTTTACTCGTATCCATGGTGAGAATTCCTTAGATTCGCTTGGCTGCCATGCGTTCGGCAGAGGGCATTTTCAGGTCCCAGGCGAGACCACAGAATGCCAATGTTCGAATGAGCCAGAAACCGGGGTCGAGCCGATACCAGTCCAACCCGAAAGAGGGCGACTCGGGAAACGCGTGGTGATTGTTGTGCCACGACTCCCCCAGCGTCGCCAGGGCGAAAACACCGCCGTTGTGGCTGTTCTCGCGGGATTCGTACCGGCGGGTGCCGAACATGTGCAGGAACGAATTGATCGCCCAGACGATGTGCTCGAGAACGAAGATGCGCACCAGCCCGCCCCAGAGCAGGCCGGAAACGGCGCCGGTCCAGCTCATCGTGACCAGGCCGCCGATCACGGTCGGGATCAGCAGCCCCAGCCCCACCCAGTAGTAGTAGAGGCGGGCGATACGGACCAGGTTCCGGTCCTTGATCAGATCGGGCGCGTAGTGCACCACGTTCGGGTATTCGTGGCGGCGCATCCACAGGAAATGCGAGTGGGCCAGGCCGCGCAGCGCCCCACGCAGGCCGTCACCGGCGAGGTTGGGCGAGTGCGGGTCGCCTTCGCGATCGCTGTACTCGTGGTGGCGCCGGTGCAGCGCGACCCAGGAGATGACCGGGCCCTGGCCCGCCATCGAGCCGAGGATCGCGAGCACCCACGTCACCCACGGCGCCGCTTTGAACGTGCGGTGGGTGAACAGCCGGTGATAGCCGACCGTGACGCCGAGCCCGGTGAGCAGCCACATCCCGAAGAGCAGGGCGAATTCCAGCACACCGAAGGGCCGGACCAGCAGGAAGGCGAAAGCTACGACGGTGCCGATGATCGGGAGAATATCGAACAGCAGGAAGTGACGTCGTTGCAGTCTATGAATATAGGGACTACTGATCGTTTTTCTGCGCGGATCGGGATTCATTGCTCAATTCACCTCAGGCGGTATAGAAACCGGGCGCAACATTATTACCGTAACCGGGGTTCAACGGTCGGCGACGGCGTGTGACAATTGCCGATCGACGGATCGGAATTGTTTATGACGGATCAACGACAGCGCCACACTCAGCGCGCCGAAGCAGATAGCGAACATCCAGATGCGATCGGCCCCGAAGACCGCGATCACGGCTCCGCCGATCGCCGAGCCGAGCGCGGCGCCGAGATACAACGCCGACCCGTTGAGCGACAACAGCATCGGCGCCTGCTCCGGGCTCGCGTCGGCGATCATGCTGTGCTGCTGCGCGGGCAGGAACGCCCAGCCGACCACACCCCACATCGTGACGAAGGCGACGGTGGTCGCCAGGGTCTGCGCGGCGATCGGCTGCCACGTCAGGTTCACGGTGAACAGTGTCAACGCGCCGAGCAGGACCGGCCGGGCACCGAATCGGTCGACCAGCACGCTCCCGCCCCACAGACCGACGATCGCCCCGACGCCGTGCGCCATGATCAACGTGCCGACATGGCCCGCGCCCACCCCCTGGGCCTCGACGAAGATCGGGCCCAGATAGGTGAACATCATCAATCCGGCGGTCATCGCCGAGATCGTCACCGCGAGCCCCAGCCACACCGGTGGGTGCCGCAGGGGTGCGAGCCGCTGTCGCAGCGACACCACGGGTGTGGCCTCGCCCGCCGGAACCGTCAGTGCCACACCGACAGTGGTGATCAGCGCCACCACGGCCACGGCGACGAACGCCATCCGCCACGACGACAACCCGGCGACCCACACCCCGAGCGGCACGCCCGCCACGGTGGCGATCGAGATGCCGCCGAGGATCACCGCCAGCGCCCGGCCGCGACGATCCGCCGTGGCCATGCCGGCCGCCGCCGCGGCCGCCAAGGGGACATAGATCCCCGCGACGCACCCGGCCGCGACGCGCGCCACCGCCATCACCCCCGGCGCCCAGGCCACCGCCGCGAGCAGATTCACGACGGCGAACAGCGCGGTCGCGGCCAGCAGCAGCCGCCGGGGCGAGCGCACCCGCAGCACGGTGACCACGACGGGCGCGGCCAGGGCGTAGGCCAGGGAGTAGCCGGTGACGAACAGCCCGGCACCGGTGATGGAGACCCGCAGGTCGGCCGCCATCGGTGCCAGTACCCCGGCGACGAGGTAGTTGTCGGTCCCCGCGCAGAACGCGCCGAGCGCTAGCACCAGGACCGGCAGCCACCGAATCGACGACGGCGCGGCATCGGTGACGATCACCGAATGCCCCGGCGCCTCACCAGGGTCGGGCGCCGGCATCGCGCAACTCCACGGCGACATCGATGAGTTCGTAGATCCGCATGCTCGGTTTCCAGACGCTCGCGTCGGCGATCACCCGGATCCGGCCGGGTCGCCGTTCGACGCTCTTGATGTGCACCTCGAGGGTCATCAGCTCGTCGCTCGCCAGGATCTGCCCGCGATACCGCCACGACAGCGACACCCCGACCGGGAGGACGAATTCCGGCGCGACCAGCTCGGCGGCGAGACCGGAGTCGACCGTCCACTCCTGCATCGCCTGGATCACCGCCTCGACCCCGAGCGAGCCCGGCATCACCGGGTCGAGGTAGAAGTGGTAGCCGAAGAACCAGTCGTCGGCGGCGACCGGACGGGTGGCACGCAGGTAGCCGAGCCCGTAGGTGCCCGCGCTGTCGACGGTCTCGATGCGGTCGAGCATCGCCAGATGCCCGACCGCGCACGGCATGCCGGTACCCGCCGCGCGTCTGGCCGCCACGTCGATCACGCGGACGTCGGGACGTCGGTCCTGGCTGTCGAGCCAGGTCGGCACGAGCTCGCCGTTGTCGAGTCCGTTCTGGTTCGCCAGCGCCGGGGCGTTGAAGAACCCGAACAGCGACTGCCCCGCGTAGAACGGTTCACCGTCCACCGAGAGTTCGTAGGAGAACGTCTGCAACACGACGCCGACCAGGACGGTGGTGTCGGTCAGCCTGCTCGTCTGCTGAATCGTCTTGTCCCGCAAGTCGACTTCGCGCAGGACGGTCGCGGAGCCGTCGAGATTACGCAGGCTGAAATCCTCCCCGGGCGAGGTGAGGGTCGCGCCGAGGAAGTAGCCGAGCAGCAGCGCCGATTGCAGTGAGGTCTCCATGTAGACGACGTTGGGCATGGAGGCATCGGCCGACTCGAGGTAGTACCAGGAATCGGCGGGCGAGTCGTACTCGGTGTGCGAGCTGCCCGCGTCGAGCTGTCCGCGTCGTCCGTCGACGGCCATGACCCGGTCGCAGAGCTGGAGTCCGTGGTTGGGCATGCGGGTGGCCCTGCGGCCGGCGTAGGCCGAGAACTCCGGGCCGAGCGCGATGCCGAGATCACCGCGGGCGCTGTGGGTCATGTGGAATTCGCCGAGCAGCGCACGCTGACCGAAGGCGTTGCGGCGGCCGAGGAATCGGGGAATCTCACCGCCGGCCTCGGGACCGATCGGCAGACCCGGTTCCTCCGCGACCTCGAGGGTGAGGCCGTGCACGCGCGCCACCACTGCGCCCGCGCACCGGATCTCGGCGTTGATCCGGAGCCAGGGACGCGGGAGCAGGTCGATCTGGACCACGTCGGCGATCAGCTCGACGGGGCCTGTCATCGGCGCGGACACGGTCACCTCGAAGGGTTCCCCCGCCTGGAATCGGGCCCCGGCCAGGCACAGCTGCAAGCCCGCGCGCACCGCGAAGACCTGGGCGGCCTGCCAGGTGAGCTCGGTTGCCGCGGTGACCGGATCGGGGCCGTCGACGCGGCAGGTGGCGCGCAATCGCCCTCTGGCCCATGGCCCTTCACGTCCGGCGATCTCGAGCACCTCGGTGAGGGTGGCGTGGGTGCCGTCGGTCAGCCGGATGTCGGGGTTGACGCCTTCCTGGTCGTAGGCCGGACCGAAGACGGCGGCTATCTCGCCCCTGCCCAGCGCCGCGAGGTCGGCGCCGTTCAGCGTGGTGATCGGCGTGCGGGCGAGGAACTTGAAGGCGTTCATGGTGGTCGCGGGCGCAGGCAGCTCGAAGACCACCGGGTGCCCGGGCGCCGCGGAGACCGCCAGACCGGTTGCCGGCGTGTAGTCCACCATCACCGCGAAGGACTGTTCCGCCCAGGTGGGCGAGGCGGGAGCGATGCCCGTGTCGGTCCGGGCGATGTGCTCGCCGCGACCGAGGCTCGCGAGCGCGCGCCGCTGCAATGCGGTCTGCACGTCCATCGCCGACAAGTGCGCCGTCACCAGCTCGGAGCGGACCTCGTGCAGGAGGGCGGAAATGGGGTCGGCGGGTGTACCGCCCGCCGCCACCGGCACAGTGGCCGATGGCGCCGGTGCGGTGGCCGACTGCGCCGGTGCGGTGGTGTGTCGCACCGCGGGCACCGCCGAGCTGGGCGCCGGGGCCTCCGGCGCTGTGGATGACGATCGGGGGGCGGGGCTGACGGCCGGCTCCAGTGCCAGCGACCAGGCGAGGACGTCGAAGGGCTCACCGTCGAAGTCGAGGGTGTCCAGTGGTGTGATGGTCATCGGATCTCCATTCCTCACATCGACGATGCTCACGCGCGCTGCTCGCGCAACCGCACGGCCTCGGCGAACTTCTCGGTCATCTCCGGAGTGGCGATCACGGCGAGATCGGAGTAGCGCTGCAGCACAGTGCCGTTCGGAGCACACGCCGTGACGGTCACGGTGACCTCGGTGCCGGTCGCGTTGGCACGCAGGTCGTCGACCACCAGCACGAACGAACTGTCGTCGGGCAGGGGGGCGAAGTACTCGATACGCCCGATCGACAGCGGCAGGCAGGCCGAGTTCATGAACCACACACCGAGCAACGCGCCGGCCTGGATCGCGACGTCGGCCAGCACCGGACTGTGCAGTGCCCCCGCGTAGTTGCCGGTGCCGAGGCGAGCGTCGGGGAGCTTGCCTTCCACGACGAGGCGGCGGTCGGCTCGTTCCAGGATGCGGCGCACGCCCTGCAGCAGCGGCCCGTGGAACAGGTCCGCGGCACGGTAGACATCGAGCCCGTTCTCCGGTCCCACACCGATCGCGTAGCCCGGCCAATCGGAAACGACGGGGGCGGGCCATGTTTCAGCGGCGAGGAGGAAGGTGCCGGTGAAGTGCGACGGCGCCAGTGTCTTGCCCGGTTCGTCGCTGCGGATCCAGACCGTGACGCTCAGGCGATCGTCGACGACGGTCCCCGCCTGTGCCTCGAGCCGGTAGGAGCGTTCGTCCTTGCCGTCGTAGACGATGCCCCGCAGTACCTCGAAGCCGGTGCATTCCACCACCCGCAGGCCGGGGTTGGCGCGCTCGAGCACATTGATCGCCCAGCCGAGTCCGGCGGCCGCCGGGAACACCGGGAACTTGCCGACTCGATGATCACCGATCACCGCGTCGCCGGCCAGCGGCGCGAGATCACGGTGCGTGGTGAAAGAGCTTGTCGGGGTGAGGGTCACGGCCGTGGCCAGCGGTGCCGCGGGACCGACCAGCACCGACACGTCGTCGGCGCGACCGGGGGCGAACTGTTCGGCGAACATCCGGGCTCCGGCGTCCATCCCGAGCAGCGCGACACCGCGGGCGAGGAAGACTTCGCGCAACTGCGGAGTCACCATGCCGCCGTCCCACGCACCCCAGTTGACGGTGGTGATGTGGCCGGCCAGACCCTGCCGTCGCCAGCTCACCGCCGCCCGGTTGAGGGCTTCGTTGGCGACCGCGTAGTCGGCCTGACCCGGATTGCCGTACACCCCGGCCACCGACCCGAACAGGATGAGGTGCCCGAGCGTGGCCTCGCGCAAGGCGGTGACCACGTTGTACAGCCCGTCCAGCTTGGTCGCGAGGACGAGGCGGATGTCGTCGGCCGTCTTGGCGGGGAGCAGGGAATCCGCGAGGGCGCCTGCCCCGTGCACGATGCCGGTGATCCGGCCCGCGTCCGGCGCGAGTGCCCGCTCGGTCGCGTCGGCGTCGGTGATGTCGACCGCGAGGTAGCGCACCCGTGCGCCGGTCTCGGCCACCGCGTCGACGGTCGCGCGGATCTCGCGCTGTGCCAGCAGGTTTCGGGTGAGGCGGTCGACCTGCTTGGGCGTCGGCTGCTCGCCCGCGGCGCGCACGGCGGCGATGGCGGCGGCCTTGAGCGCGTCGTCGGCGACGCCTGCCGCCCACTCCGGCTCGTCCTCGAGTTCAGTGCGGCCGAGCAAGAGGAACTCGCACGGCTTGCGAGCGGCCAGTTCACGAACACACCGCGCGGTCACTCCCCGTGCGCCACCGGTGACAACGAGTACGTCGTCGGTGGTGAGGGCGAGTTCGGTGGCCGTGGCCGTGCTGTCGACTGCCTGCGGGCGCAGTGTCCAGCGGGTGTGATCGGCGTCGACCCCGACTTCGCGAGCGTCGATCGCGGCGTCGTCGAGCTCGGCGAGGAAGGAGACGATCAGTGCCTCGTCGGTCAGGTGCGGCGAGAGATCCAATGCCCGGCAGAACAGCCCGGGCGCTTCCTGCGCGAGGGTCTTCACCAGACCGCTGACCCCGCCGACAACGGCGGCGGCGGCCGCTCGTTCACCGCGGTGGCCGAGCACGCCGTCGATGCGGGTGAGCGTCACGAACGCCGCCCGTGTCCCGGCTTCGGCGGTCGCGACCAGGCGGTCGTGCACCAGCGTGGCGGTGTGGATGGTATCGGCGAGCCGATGACCGCCCACCAGCCACTGGCTGTCCGCGGGCAGGACGGTCAGGCACAGATCCAGCCGCGCAACATCTTTCAGCGCGGACTCGATCGCCCCCCGCACGGTGGCGCCGTCCCATGCGGCTACGCCGGCATCGTCGCGGGCCGCGACGGCGGCCGTGTGCACGGTCCAGCCCTGCTGTTCGAGGCCGGTCGCGAGAGTCGCCGCGGTGGTGTCACCGTGGTCGAGGATCAGGGCCGTCCGCTCCGCGGCGTAGGGCTGGGAAAGGCGGTCGATGTCGGGAAGTGCGACCGGCACGATCCGCAGCAGCACCGGATCGTCTTCGATCCCGTCCTGGCTGGATCCCGGCTGAAACCCGTGTGCACCGGCGGCTTCCGACCCGCCACCGACCGTGGGGACAGCCGGGGTCGCGGCGGGAGCGGCGGAGCCGGCGACGAAATCGACGATGTCGTTCAGGGTCCGCAGTTCCGCGACCTGCTCCGGACCCACGGCAGGCACACCATCGATACGCTCACCGACCGCACCCATGATCTGAACCCGCTTGATCGAATCCACCCCGAGATCGGCCTCCAGATCCAGCGACAACGC